>JAAUUT010000121.1 GCA_012031035.1 Candidatus Altimarinota bacterium
TATCTCAAGAATTGAGAGCGGCAGAAGACCCAGAATTCGAGACATTCTACACGAAAAATATTCTACTCAACGAGGGTCTGCGAGCTTGGATGGCTCCGCAGGATCAACCTCACGAGAATTTCACTTTCCCAGAAGAAGTTCTACCTCGCGGTAACGCTCTCTAAATTGTTCCAAACAAAGAAGGATGAATTTTTTCATCCTTCTAAAGTTAGATAAGCTCTCATAGAGGGCTTATTTTTTTTGAGGGTAGTTAATTATTAAAAAAAAATAAATACTACAATAGACGTTAATAGACAGTAAGGATATATCGTGTTTCTAAACATTGACGATCTCGGAGAAAAAACTCTCAATAAAATTGCTGAATTCGCTTTGTCTACTCAGTTAGAAAAAGCCGAAAAGTTAAATGTTCGAGTTAAAACCGATCCGAGTAGGCTAGCAAAAGGAGAATTAGAATCGCTAGTTATCGATGGCAAAGGTTTGGTCATGAATAAATACTTAAGAATGCAAGAATTAAACATGACCTTTAATGCTATCGCTGTCAGTCCTCTAAAAGCTTTGATAGGAAATATTGAATTGACTCAACCCAGTCGGGGATTTGCTTGGGTTGTTTTAAACGAGGCAGATTTAGAAAGTGCTTTTGGCGTTGAAACGTTCAAAAAACAATTACAAAAAACTGAGGTCGATCGCGTCAATTGTCAGATTAACCCCGATCGCATTACTATTACCGTTAAGGTTTATCTACCAGAGACACGCGAAAATAAAGACATTTTTGTAATGGTAAAACCCTATATTAATTCCACAGGAAAAGGAGTAGCCTTAGAAAATATTTGCTCCTCCGAGAATGAGGAAATAGCAGCAAACTTGATTCCTGTTATCTTGTCACGAGCAGAAAAAATCTTTAATTTAAGTAATTTTTTGATGGATGGAATAGATTTACAAATCGAAAAAGTGGCGATCGCACCAGGACAATTAACGCTACAAGCAGCCGCTAACATTACTCGTTTTCCTTCGGCTTAATCCTTAACTTAAAGTGTTAAGAAATATTGCATGGCATCGAGCAATTTGTATAAGTTAGGCTGACAAAAGCTATTAAAAAGAAAGTGTTATGAGTTAGATGTATTGGTCGTGTTGAAAAAGATAAGCAGACAAATTTTGCTATTTTTGATAGCAATTGGTTTGTCTTTTACGATAAATAGCTTTGTCAGTCATTCGCAAACTATTCCGAACAAGTTAATCGATTTAGGTGCAATTGCCTACAACGATCGAAAGATCGCAGATATAGACTCCGAAAATTTGAGCAATCTAATTTATGGAGTGGAAGGTAAATGGGAAGATCAATACGAAGCGTATTTTCAAGAGGATTTTGAGAGTTTGTCGATGAAACCCCGACAAATATCCCAAAAGCTATTAGAAATTAGCGAAGAGACTGGAAAAAGAACCGCAGTACTTTGGTTATTGCCGCAACCAGAAGCGCTGAATGCGTTCTTGATTACACCTGGAAAAGAACCCATCGGCAAACAAATTCGAGAAGCCAACGAGCGATCGCTTGCCATTGTAACCCAAGAGTTCGTTGAAAAAGTCAGCAACTTAGCCAATAATTATCTTCCTTCTTCGCAGTTATTATATAAATGGTTAATTACGCCAATCGAACCCGATTTACAAGCCGAAAAGATAGATACACTGATAACCTGTTTAGGGGTTGGATTGCGGACGCTTCCCTTAGCTGCGCTGCACGATGGAGAACATTTTTTAATTGAAAAATATAACCTGACTCGAATCCCTGGATTTAATCTATCGCCGATAACCTACACCAATTTAAGCGATGCAAAAGTTTTAGCAATGGGGGCAACAGAATTTAAAAATCAAGCCCCTTTGCCAGGAGTAGAGGTAGAATTGTCTGCGATTGGGCCTAACCCGTGGCAAGGGGTAACAATTCTCAACCAAGATTTTACCGTCGCCAATTTACAAGCGCAACGACAACAAGAATCGTTTGAGATAATTCATTTAGCGACTCATGCCGATTTTGTTCCTGGTATTCCTCGCAACTCTTACATTCAATTTTTCGATCGCAAAGTAACTCTCGACCGACTCAATCGCCTCCAATTAAACGATCCGCCAGTAGAATTATTAGTATTGAGTGCTTGTCAGACAGCAGTGGGCGATCGCGATGCCGAGATGGGTTTTGCTGGCTTAGCCTTACAGTCGGGTGTAAAATCGGTTTTGGCAAGTTTGTGGTATGTCAGCGATGCGGGAACCCTAGCCTTGATGAGCGAGTTTTATCAACAGTTAAAAACCATTCCTTTCAAAGCGGATGCGCTTAGACAAACGCAACTTGCCTACTCCAAGGACGAGTGTATTTGCAACAAGGAGAACTCGTTAATTCTAGGGGAGAGATTGCTTTGCCATCAGTTCTCGCCAATACTAAAGAGAATAATCTCTCTCATCCTTTCTATTGGGCGAGTTTTAGTCTGATTGGCAGTCCTTGGTAACTTGCGTTCGCGAAGCGCGGCTTGCCGTTCGTTCGTTGAACTAATCTCTTTTCTGCTCTAAACTAATAATCTGCTGCCAGTTCGGGATTCAGAATTTTACTTATGCCAGCCCTCACTACTCCACGCACTAACCTAAACTTTCCCTTAACTGCTGTCGTCGGACAAGAAGCTATTAAACTCGCCCTGCTGTTAGCTGCTGTCGATCCTAAGTTAGGAGGAGTTGCGATCGCGGGTCGTCGCGGTACGGCAAAATCAGTATTAGCACGGGGAATTCACGCTTTATTGCCCCCTATTGAAATTATTAAAGATAATCCGTTTAACTGCGACCCCGCCAGTACCGACGAATGGGACGACCAAACGCGAGAATTGTATGAAAACGCCGAGGAAATCCCTACAGAAATCGTTCCCGCGCCTTTCGTACAGATTCCTTTAGGCGTTACAGAAGACCGTTTATTGGGTTCGGTGGACGTTGAAGAGTCGGTTAAGCGAGGAGAACCCATTTTTCAACCAGGATTGTTAGCCCAAGCGCATCGCGGCGTTTTGTACGTCGATGAGATTAACCTACTCGACGACCAAATTGCCAACCAACTACTAGCGGTTTTAACCGAAGGACGCAACCAAATCGAACGGGAAGGGATTAGCTTTAGTCACCCCTGTCAACCCCTTTTAATCGCTACCTATAACCCCGAAGAAGGACCATTGCGAGAGCATTTATTGGATCGTATCGCGATCGCGCTTTCGGCAGATGGCGTATTAAATTTGGATATGCGGGTGCAAGCGGTTGACCAAGCAATTTCCTATGCCACTTCTCCCCAAGACTTTGTGGGGCATTATAACCAAGAAATAGACGACCTCAAAACCGAAATTATCTTGGCGCGGGAATGGTTGAAGGATGTTAAGATAACCCACGACCAAATAAGCTACCTCGTTCAAGAAGCCCTCAGAGGGGGCGTAGAGGGTCATCGGGCAGAACTATTTGCCATGCGCGTTGCCAAAGCTGCTGCCGCGTTAGAAGGACGCAATCTAGTTACCGCAGAAGACTTGCGACGGGCAGTAGAATTGGTTATCGTTCCTCGGACTACGATAGTACAACAGCCGCCGGAAGACGCACCCCCACCGCCGCCACCCCCTCCCCAAGAACAACCCAAAGACGAAACGCAACAAGAACAGGAAGAAGAGGAAGAAGAAAATCCAGAAGAACCCGAACAAGAACCCCCAGGAATTCCAGAAGAATTCGTGTTTGATATTGAAGGGGTAATTCTCGATCCCACGGTTCTCTACTTCGCACAAATGGCGCAGCGACAGGGAAAATCGGGAAGTCGCAGCTTAATTTTTTCTGAGGATCGCGGACGCTATATTAAGCCCATGATACCCAAAGGAAAAGTCAAACGCATTGCCGTAGACGCAACCTTACGGGCGGCTGCACCCTACCAAAAAGCCCGTCGCCTCCGCAATCCCAATCGCAACGTTATTGTAGAAGAAGGCGATATTCGTTCAAAACGACTCGCGCGAAAAGCGGGAGCATTAATTGCTTTTGTTGTCGATGCGTCTGGTTCGATGGCACTCAACCGAATGCAATCTGCTAAAGGGGCAGTCATGCGATTGCTTGCCGAAGCTTATGAAAATCGCGACCAAGTAGCTTTGATTCCCTTCCGAGGAGAACAAGCAGATGTTTTGCTTCCGCCAACTCGTTCTATTGCGTTGGCAAGACGGCGTTTAGAAACGTTGCCCTGTGGCGGCGGTTCTCCTTTAGCGCATGGGTTAACCCAGGCGGTACACGTTGGAATGAATGCCAAGATGTCCGGCGATATCGGTCAGGTCGTGATTGTGGCGATTACTGACGGACGGGGCAATATTCCCTTAGCCCGTAGCTTGGGCGAACCGCTACCCGAAGGCGAAAAACCCGATATTAAAGGAGAATTGCTGGAAATTGCGGCTAAAATTCGAGCGTTAGGCATAAAATTGCTCGTAATCGATACGGAAAGCAAGTTCGTCTCGACTGGTTTTGCTAAAGAAATCGCGCTGAAAGCCGGAGGAAGATATTATCATTTGCCTAAAGCAACGGATAGGGCGATCGCAGATATGGCAAAAGGCGCGATCGCGTCTCTTTAACTACTAAAATGTCATTGGTTATCGATCGCAGCTTTGGCAAAAATTATTCCCTAAAAAACTATCCGCTCTCGCAGTTAGTATTTCGTTTAACGATACTAAATGCGAGAGCGGTGTAGCGGGTCTTCTGGTTGAAACCTAACTGCCGGAAGGAACTCCTACAGCAAGCTTAACTTGTTAAACTAGCTGCTAGAGAACAGCCCCGGCGCACAGCCGGATATCATCAACCAGGAGACCCATGAATTTACTACTACTATCTATCATGGGCATCACCTCCTTTTTTGCCTTAACGGTCTATTTCTCAAATTTCACTGTGGCTATCCTAACGCATTTTTCTTGAGAAACGCAAGCAGCGATCGAGAAATTTTTGTGGGATAGTTAATTCTCCTCCAAAATGAAGGTGAACGTAGGAAGCATGAATTTTATTACAATGCCATCCTTCTAACGTTCCTTGAAGATCAAAAATTGGTTGCTGCGGTGCAGAAGTTAATTGAGAACGATGAAACTCGTGACCCCAAATAGATTCTCCAGCATTGAAAAGTAAACTATCGTTTAATGCGATCGCGCGACGATATCCTAAAGTCAGGCGCTTTCCCATGACCGCCGTTGTCGGTAATATTCCTACCATGGGATAATTTTGTTGGTCAAAATCTATTAACTTCTCGCACAGATACATCAACCCCCCACACTCGGCATAGGTTGGCATTCCTGCTACAATTGCTTGACGGACGGAGGTACGTGCGAGAATGTTGTCTGCTAGCATCTCGGCAAAAACTTCAGGAAATCCCCCGCCGAAGTACAACCCGCCAATATCTTCTGGCAATCGTTCGTCTTCGATAGGACTCCAAAAAATCAGTTCTGCGCCAAGCTTTTCTAAAATATCGAGATTATCCTGATAGTAGAAGTTGAAAGCGCGATCGCGAGCAATGGCTATTTTAATAGAAATGCGATGTAGGGGCGCAAGGCTTGCGTCCTGAGAAGTATGATTTAGGGATGCCAGGATACTGCTATTCCGGGGAGGATGAAAAGATTTTAATAATGGAAGTAGTTTTTCCCAATCAAAACAGATTTTAGCTAGATGTGCCAGTCTCTCAAAAATGGTTTCTAGATATTCTAGTTCTGCGCTGGGAATTAAACCAAGGTGTCTATCTGGGATGGTAATGTCTTCTTGACGGCGTAAAATTCCTAAAATTGGCAAATTTAGCGGTTCTAAGGCATCTTTAAGCAAGCTTAGATGGCGATCGCTGCCAACTCGATTTAAGATTACGCCAGCTAAGTTTATTCTAGGATCTAAGGAACGATAGCCGTGAGCGATCGCCGCCACCGAACCCGATAAACGACTGCAATCGATGACTAGGACAATAGGTAAGTCGAGCAGTCGAGCAATATGAGCAGTAGAAGCAAAATCGGGATCTGAGTCTTCAATCCTAACGCCATCAAATAATCCCATTACGCCTTCTACTAAAGCATAATCTACTTTTTGGCAATGAGACGCAAAACACGATCGCACGTAGGATTCAGACGTTAGAACGGGATCTAAATTTCGACAAGGGCGATCGGTAATGGCAGTATGAAACATGGGATCGATATAATCTGGCCCCACCTTAAAAGACTGTACCTTGCTTCCTTGACGAGAGAGAAATGAAAGCATGGCAAGGGTAACAGTTGTTTTTCCCACTCCACTGCGTTCGCCTGCAATAATTAAAGACATTAATCGCAGCGTATTTCTAATAAAAATCCATCGGGATCGTAAAAATAAATTCCTCTTCCGGTTGGACGGGTTACGGGGCCATGGTCGATCGCAACTCGATTGTGTTTTAATACCTCTACAGCGCGATCGAATAATTGAGGATCGATATCAAAAGCTAAATGATTGGCGCGAGTAAATGCTTGTTTGGGATCGACATGGGGAGGCGATAAATCGGGTTCCCAAAAAAGATCGATAACCGTTCCGTCTGGCGTAACAAAATTGGCAACTTTACCTTGTTCTACTAACTGTTTTAACGTTTTTGGGACTTCTTCGCCAGTGAGTTCGTGCAGTCCTAGAATTGTTCCGTAGAAATGTCGAGATGCTTGCATATCTTTGACATTAAACGCGACGTGGTGAACGCGCCGCAGCATCCCGGCACTCAAGAAAGTTAGATTTTCTATAGGGGTCGCACTCATCGGAGTATCAAAATTCGACTGTCGATTTTTTATATCATACTAATTTTTTATAGCTTTGCCGATGTAATTTATTGAAATATTATCGTTAATAATGACATCAAATGTTTTTGTTGTTTTATATTTTCGATAATTGTCAAAATTTAATCGCCACATTTCTCCAAACAAGTCAAATCCTTTAATTTGCACGTTAGTAAATCCATTTTTATCGAGCAATTCAATTAATTCGTTGGGTTTGATAAACTTATTCCAATCGTGGACACCTTTAGAGATTTCTCCTAGTATATTTTCCATTAACCAAATCATAACCAATCTAGATTTAAAGTTTCGATTAATGGTATCGAAAAAAAATAAACCATTTGGCTTAAGAATTCTAGAAATTTCTGCAATAACGCGACTAAGATTATCGACGTGTTCGAGAACATCCACACAGATAACTACATCAAATGTATTATCGGGATATGGCATAGTTTCCGCTACGCCACATCGATAATCTATTTCAAAGCAACTCTTAGCAGCGTGTTTGCGAGCAGTTTCAATACAGGGTTGAGAGCGATCGATCCCAGATACAATAACTCCACGTTTTGCCATAAACTCGCAAGAAAATCCGCCGCCACAACCAACATCTAAAGCTTTTAATCCTTGCCAATTAGACACATAGCGATCGAAGAATTCAAATCGAGGCTTGTTAAGATGATAAAGCGCATAAATTTTGGCATCTTCGTCCCACCATTTATCTGCATTTAAATCGTAAAACTGTAGATCGTTTTTTATCATGATTAAGTAGTCGAAAAAAATAAAAATTAACTATCACAATAAGGGAGTAGGCAACAGTTGAGATTTCAGAATAATTAGCCTTGTTAACATGGCGAGCGGCATTGATGTCCGACTAATTACGAGGTAGAAACTGTTACTATACTATAAGTTCAATACAGACAAGATAAGATAATTAAAGACTTACTTCAGATTAAATGACCTCCTCAACGGTTGACACTGCTATATCAGTTGCAGAACTGACAACTTATCTTCGAGATCTTATCGAAAGCGATCGCTTGCTTGAGAAAGTATTAGTAGCAGGTGAAGTATCTAGCGTCAATCAACATTCTAAAGGCTTATTTTTTACCCTTTCCGATCCTGATGAAGACGTAGCAATTCAATGCGTTGTCTGGAATAATATGCGAGTGCGACTGGCACAACAACCGCAACGGGGAGAATTATTATTAGTTTTAGGAAGTCTTCGCTTGTATCCCAAAAAGGGAGAATATCGACTGACAGTATACCAAGCGATCGCGATTGGCGAAGGATTGCAAGCACTACAATACCAACAATTGCGATCGCGCCTACAAACAGAAGGATTATTCGATCCAGATAAAAAACGTCCTCTTCCCTCTCATCCACAAACCATCGCTGTAATTACCTCTCCTACTGCTGCTGCTTGGGGAGACATCAAACGAACTCTAGAACAACGCTATCCCGGATTGCACATTCTCTTTTCGCCTGCAACCGTTCAAGGAATAGAAGCCCCCAATTCTATTGTAGAAGCTATTGAAAAAGTAAATCATGATGGTCGCGCCGAGACGATAATTTTAGCCAGGGGTGGCGGTGCGGTTGAGGATTTATCGTGTTTTAACGATGAACGAGTGGTTAGAGCGATCGCGGCTAGTAAAATTCCTATTATTACCGGAATCGGTCATCAACGAGACGAATCGCTAGCTGACTTAGTAGCCGATTTTAGCGCACATACGCCAACAGCCGCCGCAGAAACCGCAGTGCCATTATACGAGCAATTGGCGATCGAACACCAACAACGTATCGAAACATTAATTGACGCTTTTAGGCGACGAGTTGAGTTAGAATCGGAACATTTACAAGAATTAGAAACCCGTTTAAAACGTTTTCCTTTAACTTCCCCACAACTACTAAAAGCAACATCTCGCTGTCAGTTATTGAGACAAAAATTAATCGCACTCGATCCGCGATCTGTTTTACAAAGAGGCTATGCAGTCGTGAGAGCAAAAGATGATAATATCGTGCGAGCGACAGACGATTTGACAGCAGAACAAGAGTTAAAAATACAGTTGAGTCGGGGAGTTGTCAAAGTAATAATTACTGAAATTTTAGAATGAATAGCGATCGCAACAATAACAAAAATTGGAATTATGAGGAAACTGTAATTCAAGTCGAAGAAATTATCGAGCAAATCGAAGCGGGTTCGCTATCGCTAGAAGAGGTTTTTGAAAAATTTGCGATCGCGATCGAACGTTTGCGCGAATGCGAATCTTTTCTAGCAATAGGAAAAGAGAGAATGAATTTATTAATAGAAACGTTAGGACAAGAAGAGGAAATTGAATTTTAAAGCTTTATTTATTTGTAGGTTGGGTTAATACAGAATCTTGCACCATTCTTAATAAACCGCCTCTCGATTTAAATAGCTACCTCACTTATAAAGTCGTCTAAGAACGACTTTACCCTAATTAAACGGGGAAATCAAAAAAACCCACTTTGTTAATAAGTGGGTTAAACAAAAACTTATTATCTTAATTGGGTTTTAATAAACGCCAGGATTAAAGCGATCGTCGCCTTCGTTAAACTCTTTTGAAGGTGGCGTGACGGTAAAACTGTCTAAGTTTGCTTGTAGGCGTTGTTTCTGAGTTTCACTCAAACCAGAGATATCGAGAACCTCCTCTACTTTATCGTAGGGAGCATTTTTGATGATTTTACCGGCTAAATTGGGGTAAAATCCACGCAAATCGCGAAAATCGCGGATATCGCTATTGTTGAGGTCGATTTTTTTACCAAAATCGGTAGTTAGCATCGAGTCTACTGCATTGAGAGCGCGATCGGCTGACGCGGGAGATGCGGGTAGCGCGAACAAAGAACTGACGACTAACATCAGTACGGCTATAATGCGAACTAAATTTTTCATTGAGGTTGTTCCTCCTAACAGAGTGAGATTGTTTGATTGACAGATGCAAAAATGAACGAGCCGACTAAAAACAGCAAATTGGATTTAAAAAATTTATATCATGCCAAATGTATTTTAATCGCGAATGAATTGAATGTATGAGTCCCATAAACTAGTTATCTAGACGGTGCTAAATGCGATCGCGGCAAAGCCGATTGCCCAAGGGGCAGCGCCAAGACCGATCTCGTATAAACTAGTCAATGGTTTTATCCAATTGCTCTGAGATCCAGAAAATTTTTAATCGGCTGTATCGTATATCGTACCGCAATTCGGAGCAAGTTGAAGCGTAAAAAATAAATTGAATTGTTATAAAGACCTAAAATCTGATATGAAAATGTTGCTTTTATGGCACTATTAAAAATTGTCCCTATTTAATTTTTATAGGCATATAGGATTATGGCTCTTCAATTAGGCGATACTGTACCGGATTTTACTCAAGATACCAGCGAAGGCACAATTTCATTTCACGAATGGGCGGGCGATAGTTGGGTCGTCCTTTTCTCTCACCCCGCAGATTATACCCCAGTTTGCACTACCGAGTTGGGAACTGTTGCCAAACTCAAGCCAGAATTTGATAAGCGCAATGTAAAAGTGCTAGCTTTGAGCGTTGACAATTCAGAGTCTCACCGAGGCTGGATTAAAGATATTAATGAGACTCAGAGTACAACTGTTAATTATCCCATCATTGCCGATCCCGATCGCCAAGTATCCGATCTCTATGGCATGATTCACCCCAATTCTCTCAATAATTTAACCGTTCGCTCAGTCTTTATTATCGACCCTAATAAAAAACTGCGCTTAACGATTACCTATCCTGCTAGTACGGGGCGTAACTTTGATGAGATTCTACGGGTGATTGATTCGCTGCAACTGACAGACCATCATCAAGTCGCGACCCCTGCTAACTGGAAAGATGGCGATGATTGCGTCGTTGTGCCTTCGATTCCCACCGAAGAAGCGAAGCAAAAATTCCCTAAAGGAGTTCAAGAAGTTAAACCTTATCTGCGGATGACCCCTCAACCTAACAAGTAAGTTAGGTTAGTTGCGAGATAGATAGTAGGGTGTTTTGTAAGGACACCCTACTTGCTTAAAAGTTATCAAGAGAGTGCAATGAATTGCTTTGCAATCTTTGGTGCAAGTCGCGGTTTAGGCGAGGTCTTTCATCGCTTTGTGCCAGAATCAGGAGATAAAGTATGGCTCGTTTCAAGGTCTAAACCTGTTATAAATCTTGGAGACGGAATCGAACGAGTTTGGATAGAAGCCGATTTGTCGCAAAAAAGCGCCAGTCAAATAGTAGCAAGTGCGATCGTGCCACAAGATTTAATAGCATTTATTAAAATGTATTGTTGGAATGTCGAGAGAAACGTGCATTGGAGACGTTGAAATTCTAGCCATGCTAGATCCTTTATAAAAAACTTAACATCTGTTTTTGTCAAATCAAATTCGGTAATCTGGTAAACGAGCAAGTCACTTTAAGAATATGGATATCAAAGACGGCTTCGTCGGGACAGTAGGTAACACGCCGTTGATTCGGTTAAACAGCTTCAGTGAAGAAACTGGATGTGAAATCTTAGGAAAAGCAGAATTTCTCAATCCTGGTGGTTCCGTTAAAGATCGAGCGGCTTTATATATTATCCAAGATGCCGAAAAAAAAGGACTGCTCAAACCAGGAGGAACGGTAGTAGAAGGGACTGCTGGCAATACGGGAATTGGATTGGCCCATATTTGCAACGCCAAAGGCTATAAATGTCTCATCATTATTCCAGATACCCAATCGCAAGAAAAAATTGACTTGTTGAGAACGCTTGGCGCAGAAGTTCGCACCGTACCCGCCGTTCCTTACAAAGATCCGAATAACTACGTCAAATTGTCGGGACGAGTCGCACAAGAGATGGAAAATGCTATTTGGGCCAATCAATTCGACAATCTCGCCAATCGACAGGCGCACTACGAAACGACTGCGGCAGAAATGTGGGCGCAAACCGATGGCAAAATCGATGCTTGGGTATCGGCGACGGGGACTGGAGGAACTTATGCAGGCGTGGCGATGTTTTTTAAAGATAAAAATCCCAATATAAAATGTATTCTGGCCGATCCGATGGGCAGCGGTCTTTACAGCTATGCAAAAACCGGAGAAATTAAAACCGAGGGAAGTTCGATTACTGAAGGGATTGGTAACAGTCGCGTCACCGCTAATATGGAAGGCGCACCCATCGATGATGCGCTACAAATCGACGACAAAGAAGCGTTACGAGTTATCTATCAATTGTTACGCCAAGACGGTTTATTTATGGGCGGTTCCGTTGGCATTAATGTAGGGGCAGCAGTTGCCTTAGCTAAGCAGATGGGGCCGGGACACACAATCGTAACGGTGTTGTGCGATGGAGGGGCAAGATATCAGTCTCGAATTTTTAATCGAGAGTGGTTGGCCCAAAAAGGACTTTCGCTAGAAGAATAAAAATCTTCTCTAAAATTTAAAAATTAACCGCTTTTAATGGGACTCAAACAAATTTCACCCTTGGTCTTAGGTGGCAATGCGATCGCGAATTAAAAAAACTAAATTATTCGTTTTGGCGATTGAAGAATCTATTTAATACAATCAATTTTAAACTTTTTAATTAAACAAGAAGAAATCAAATTTTCCTTGCTCCTAACCAATGTAATAATTGTTTCGATACAATAAAATAGATTAGTCGCTTTCTTTCAAAAAACATGAGATCGCTTTTTTGAATGGTTAACGGCTAAATTGATTGGCGATAAATTTTCTTAATAAAAGTATCAAAAAATCCTTCATTGGTTTGCGGGTTTGCGGCAATGGAGTGTTAGAAATTTCCCGCCAAATTATTATCTAATTTAGTCGTCCTCATCTGTGAGGTGAATTATGCTTGGCACTATTTCCTCCCCCAACTCTATTGATGGGAGCGCTCGAATTCGTGCTTTTGGCGAACTTTTCCGGCTCCCAGTCAGTTTGGTGGCTGGCTTGGCGGGCTGTGCTACGACTTATGCCCTAAATTCAACTCTTCCACTTCAAACCTACCTACTGACGATAATAATTTTAGTCGCTATGACCTCTGCCGCCTGTGCGATTAATGATTATTGGGATTTAGATAAAGATCGACTCAACCATCCCAAGCGACCGCTTCCATCGGGTCGTCTTTCACTCGAACAAGCCTGGTGGAGTGCGGTTATTCTGTTTGTATGCGCTCTTGGTGCTGCCATTTCTCTAGGATTTTATCCTTTTGTCCTCGTCGCTGTTAGTATCCTCTTGCTCTGGAATTACTCTCATCTGCTTAAATACAGTGGCATTGTTGGAAATGTACTCGTTGCAGCTATCATTGCCGAGTTAATTTTTCTGGGGAGTTTGGTTGCCCACAAGCCGTTCGCAATGCTTTATCCATTAGGATTTCTTTTCTTCTACGCTTTGGCTAGAGAACTCATTTGGGATGTACACGATACAGATGGCGATCGCCAGATCGGAATCGTTACAGTTGCTAATCGGTGGGGAGAGCAGACAGCTTTTAGAATTGCTTGGGGGTTAATTAGCGCGTTGCTCGCGTCAATTCCTGTTGCTTTGTTCGTGTTGTCAATGGTGCATCCTCTGTTGTTTGCCATATTTGCCTGTGCGATGCTATTGAGCTTTGGAATTATGTTAATCCCCTATCAGCAACAACGCAGCGCGAGAACATACGAAAGATTTGTCTTCTGGGAACGCATCGGGATGTTGTTTGGAGTGCTAGGACTGTTAGGAACTGCTCCACCGTTTTAACAGTGACCAAATAAACGAGAGTACAATCATTATTTCAAACCTATAACTTTAGTTATGAGGTAGTAATTACGAATTATGTTGAGCGAACTTCTAACTGGTAAATAACTAATGAAGGGTTAGAGGGGTGAAAACCGCCATAACCCGAATTGATTTAAGTTAACTAAAGACACGATCGCAACAATTATGAGCGGAAATTGCGAATAATTAGTTCGGTTCTACTGATGTGGACGAAGGAAAAGGTAGTTACTATCTTAAGAGAGGAAACAGATAGATAGAATGCTCCTTTTAGGAAAACAATGGTCGTGCAAAACAGGTTATGGAGAAAACTAAGCGACGTTTTCAATAGCCAAGAAATGGCTTTTCAAGAAGCCCGCGCATCTGAATGCGAAGAAATAATAGTAAATCGTGCAAATTATCCTTGTTCGAGCGATTCTCTTGTTAAAGCTAAGCTAAAAGCCCAAAAAGAATGGTTTGGCGCGATCGCAGCTTTAGAAAAATTACTTTTATCTTCAATTAATCCCGCACGAGACGAGCATCAATCGTTGCAAGGCTTAATTCTATCTGCCCCAGCGCCGATTTTAAGCGATTTCGACCTAATTTATCATTTCCAGACGGGAATTTTTTCGCCACAAGCGCCAGAAACTCCAGCATTGATGCCTTGTGGGTACTCGAAGAAGCAACAATCGCAACAAGCAGACATTACAGATGCGATCGCCCAATTACCTCTACTACCAAACGATCCTATCGCCACAGAACAGTTTTGTTTAGTGCTGACTCCTTATTTTGGGTTAGTCATGGTTTTGGGAGAAGACAGTACGCAACTCCCGACTTTTCACTTTTCCTTTGACCCAAATACGATCTTACAAGCTTGGTCGCTCTTGCGATCGCGTTTGCTCGTCGCTAAACATCATCAATTGCAACAACTCGATCTTACCGTCGAGCAATTTAGTCCGCCCGTACCCGATTACCGTCTAGTAACAGAGTTTAGCCGTCTGTTGCTCAAACATTTACCCGAACTACCCAACCTAGAAACCCATAAAACTCGTTCTATCGAAACAGTTGAAGACAAAAAGAAAAACTTTTTTTCCTTTGCACCTCGCCAACCCAAACAGTCGTCTCACGCTTTTGAAGAAGCTTCTGCTGCAACCGATTCTCCCGATGTTGAGTTATTACAAGCACTCACCCACGAAATTCGCACGCCTCTAACCACCATTCGCACGATGACGCGATCGCTACTCAAGCGTACCAAAGATTTAACGCCGGAAATGGTCAAACGTTTAGAAACTATCGATCGCGAGTGTACCGAACAAATTAACCGCATGGAGTTAATTTTCAAAGCTGCTGAATTTAAAGCGACACCCGTGCGGCAAAAACAAGTTAAACTCGTTCCCATTTCCATAGAACAAGTTTTTCAGCAAAGTATTCCGCTTTGGCAAAAACAAGCAAAACGGCGCAATGTCGAGCTAGAAGTCGTTCTTCCCCAGAAAATACCGCAGGTAGTCAGCGATCCAGCCATGTTAGAACAAGTGCTAACTGGATTGATGGAAAAATTTATTCGCAGTTTGACAACGGGAGGACAAATCCGAGTTCAAGTTACTACTGCTGGAAATCAACTCAAGCTGCAATTTTACACTCAATCCGTCTCTGGAGAAAATGCCCTGAGATCTTTGGGTCAATTATTGATGTTCCAACCAGAAACAGGCAGTCTGAGTTTAAATATGGATGTGACCAAAAATTTATTTAATGCTTTGGGTGGTAAATTAATCGTGCGTCAGCGCACTCATCAAGAAGAAGTTCTTACTATTTTCTTGCCTTTAGGAAACGAGCGATCGAAAAATAGAATATAGCTCGACAATTTTTAAATAAAAAAAGCAGTCGCTTCATATTAGTTAAGAAGCGATCGCCTTCGATAGAAACCATTAGACTGATACCTTATCTTAAAAAACAAAGATCGTTTTTATCTTCTATCCTAAGAAAGATGTACCATCTCAAAATTACTGTAACCATCTTTACTACTCAAACTCGTCAATAGTTGCAGGTTGATGAGCATTACTGCGTTCGGCAATATTTCGTTCGTACCAATTCATTAATGGAGTCGAACTAATTCCATGTAAAATTACTGAAATTACTATAGTCGTGTAAGTTATCCAAGAAATTTGCTCGCCTAGTTCGTCCTTTAAACCATTGCTGAGTGCATAGGCAAGATAATATAAAGAGCCAACGCCGCGAATGCCAAACCATCCTATTAACCATCGCGTTGCTGAATGCAATGTGCGACGACGCGGATGAGGAGAACTTTGACCGATAGTGCTTATCCAAACGCCTACAGGTCGAATAACGATAAATAATAATGCAGTAATCAATAGCGATTGACTAAAATAATTAACAATTGGTAGCCATAATAATATCGTTCCCAATAGCAAAATTGTTCCTATTTCTAGCAATTTTTCGATTCTTTCAATAAATTCTAATTGGGCTAAGGGTTTTTTGGGATCTCTATAGCTTCGCTGTACGACTAATCCAGCAACAAATACAGCTAAAAATCCGTAGCCGTTGATAATTTCTGTTAAAGAATAAGTTAGCAAAATTGTACTGATAGCAATAAAATCTTCCATCAATTCATCAGCAGGACGATATTTTTGGATTCTTTTATCAATCCAAACAATTCCTTTAGCCACTAAAATTCCCATAATAATGCCAGCAACAATCGCCCAAAAAACATCGATGCTAAACCAAGATTTTAACCAATTA
Organism: Candidatus Altimarinota bacterium; assembly: GCA_012031035.1. GTDB lineage: Bacteria > Cyanobacteriota > Cyanobacteriia > Cyanobacteriales > Microcystaceae > Hydrococcus. The sequence goes on from JAAUUT010000121.1 coordinate 16,244, forward strand.
TTCCAATTATCATCTTTTAAGGCATACAGTCCAAAATAAACAAACGGGAAAGCTAAAGCATCGTTTAATCCTCCTTCAGAAGTTAACCCAAAACGCAATTCATCTTCATCATTGATATCGGTAAGTTGTACTTCTGAAGCTAATACTGGGTCTGTTGGAGCAAGAATCGAACCCAAAAGAATTGCCGCTCCCCAACTCATTCCTAAAAAAAAGTGACCTGCGATCGCAATAGCGAAAATAGAAATTGGCATTAGTAAAACAATTAATCGAGTCGTAATCTGCCAATTCTTAAAACTGAGAGGACGAACAATCTTTAGACCACAACTAAAAACTGAAACAATAACAACAAATTCAGTTAATCTTTTTAAAACTTCTGCATTAAAAACCTCATTTTGTCGCAAATTAATCAAATTAAAACCATAAGGACCTAAGAGAATTCCAACAACTAGATAAATAATAGCGAAAGAAAGAGGTAAACGAGAAATCCAACCCGAACCTAAAGTAACCGCGAGTAATAATAATCCAATAATTAATAAATCGATAATATAAATATCTATCATGAAATTTACTGACCTTCTATCAAATAGTTTTTAATGCAAGCGAAATTTATCTAAAAAATTATTTATTGCCTATATTGGCAAAAAAATTTAGCAAAGCAAGCAGAAACAAGGTTTTAGCTAACTACAAGCATTCTTGCATGCTACCTTGTTATACTAGGAATTCTCAGCCAAGTTCAATTACTCTATAGGAGAAATGTTGTTCTCTATATAGATTTTTAGATGACTTGTATATAGGTATGAGGCAATTGCTAATTTTTAGGCAAAAAACTAATTTTCTAAGAACAACCAAAAGACAAAGCTAATAATAAAATTTAATTTGCATTAGCAGGATCTGCAATGTATTCTTGAAAATCGTTGATAATGGGTTCGCCAAAAATTAATGGAATTTCTGATTCCGAAATATAATTGCAATTTACAGTTTCGTTTATCGAGCCTAACCAATAAGTTTTTCTCAAAAAATAAGCTTTGTTGAGACGGGTTGTGTGAAAAACCTGAAAATTATTTAAAGGAACTAAGTTGATGGCGATTAATTGACAATTGAGTGACATGATATAACATTAAAATGTGATTTGTAATTAAGTAACTAAGAAATATTTGAACAAATTTCTTCTAAAATTTGTATATCCTTAAAGATAGATATTTTAGGAAAGATAAAAAAATAATCGAAGCAATTTCGCTTGCGATCGCCCTAATGTCTTCGTCTTCTCGAACTGCGCCAGATTTTAGACAATTGTCCGACAATTAAAGGGATTAAACTTGCAGCGAGGATTAATCCCCAACTTCTTAAATCTGGCGGTACAACGCCCAATACTCTCGCTAGAGGAGGAATGTAAACAGCAGAAAGAAGCAAGCACGTACACAGCAATAATGACAGCCAAATAAAACGATTTTGCGTAACGAGGTTACGCAACCAGTGAGAATCGTAATCGCGCATATTAAATAAGCATTATACTCTTATTTAGCTTTTTGGATTGTTTAAGTCCCACTAGAACTATTCGTCATCTTGTAGCAAGAGCCGGATCGTTAGCGGGACTTGATGAACCTGTTCATCCCCATCAACTGCTTCATGCTTGTGGTTATTATCCCTCTTCTGTCACTCTCCGAAACCCTTTGCCATTTCTAATTTCTGTAACTATTAGACATCTCCGAAAATTGTATAAAGCTTATTCTGCTTGAATCCTAATCTGATGCGATTCCCAAGGCAAAAACTGAAGATTTTACGAGCGAATAACTGTTTGAGAGCTTAGTTATCATTTATAGCCT
>JAAUUT010000246.1 GCA_012031035.1 Candidatus Altimarinota bacterium
GGTTGTGCTTCTCTTGCCAAATGTTTGAGGATCTGTAATTCTACATCCATTATGCTCTCCGTCTTGTAGAGATTTATTGTCTTGGTTTCTTCATTTTAATTCTCGGAGAGTGACAAAAGAGGGTTAAAGCCTCAGAGAAAAAGTTACTCGGTAGTCTGTAGTTAACGCAAGCTAACAATTCAAATGCAGCATCAGTTAACGCTTGTGTTTGAATCTTCCTGGTTTGGGTTAGTGCGATCGCCACTTTCTATGTCTTCAACACTCGCCTCGCTGCTACTTACTAAATCTTTACCAAACTGCCAATCTGTCTTTTTACCTACAACCAAGCCGATTTTCCTACCAATATCCTTACCTTTTGCCCCTAATACGGCTCCCCCAAGGACACCGCCGATGACGGCAGTACCAGTCTCGCCGATAAATTTACTAGTCGTATTTCCTAACCAAGTTCCTACTGCCGGATCGGAAGCTGACGGAGATTTTGTCGCTTCTCGTTGGTTGAGTTGATGGGCTGCATCTTCGCCTAACTGTCCGCCAATTGCCTGCCCCACTACCGAGCCAAATACAGTACCAGCAGGGCCTAAAACAATTCGACCTGCTACCCCGCCTGCAAGACCTCCCACTGCTTCCCCAACGATTTCACCGCCTCGTCTTTGCAGTGTAGATTGAAGTTGTTGCCCTAGTGGTTCGCTAGAGGTATTGCTCTCCTGGGGTTGGTTGGCTTGCCGGATCGCCTCTTCGCCGAGTTGCGAGCCAATGGTAAACCCGATTACACTCCCGATCTGAGTCCCCAAAACTACCCCAGCAGGCCCCATAACTAATCCCGCAGCAACGCCGCCAACCGAGCCGCCAACGACTTCCCCAACACTAGCTCCAATTAGGCTGCTTCCAAGTTCTTGAAGTTTGGTTTGGGATTCGGGAGTACCGATATTTCCACCTACATAAACTACGGACTGAGCGACTACCTGACCGGCTTGAGCGGTCGAACTTCCGATCGCGTTTCCAACGCTAACAGAGGTGTCTGCAACTATTTTGCCTGTTTGAGACGCGATAGTTTCAATAGCCATCCCAACATTAGTAACTGTTTCAGACCACGAATTCAAGCCTGGCTCTCTCTCATTAGCGATCGCTTCCCCTGCACTAGCAGCAGTTTGGGCAACAGCTTTCCCCATCTCAGAAGCGGCTGTAGCGATCGCGACTCCTAAGTTAGCGGTGGTATCTGCGACGGCTTTTCCTGTCTGGGCAGTTGCCTCTTCTATTGCTTGTCCTAAGCCCGCAGCAATAATAGCAAAAAATCCTTGTTTCTCAGTCATTTGAGACTTTGGTAGCGAAGTTAGTTCTTGTGCTTCAATTTTAGAATTAGGATTTGACATAGGTAGTTCCATTTAGATAAACAAAAACTGCGATCGCACTTGCTTTCTAAAGTTTTATAAATATTTTTTGATTAAATTACGATCGCTGTTCACTGATTTAAAGGTTGTCCGGCGCGATCGCAAACGACGATATCCCATTGTCCGTTTTTGGCAATTTCATAAACAACTTTACTACCATCAGCGCTAATCGAAGGATTTCGGACTTCTGCTGGTAAATTGTCGGTCAAATTACGTTTTTGCTGCGTTTCTCTGTCATAGAGATAAATATTCGTTCGTCCCTGACGGCTTCCGGCAAAAACAACATAGCGACCATCTTCAGAAATCGACGGATGAGAAGCAATTTCGTCAAGAGAATTAAGTCCAGGCAAATCGATTAATCGACGAGTGCGAGCGTCGAATAAATATATATCCTGAGAACCATTGCGATCCGAGGTAAAAACGATGTAAGGCGCAGCAATTTGGGGGGTTAATTCTAAATTGCGACTATTTAAACTTCGTCCTCCTGGATCGAACGGAAAGTTGAGCAAGCGAGGATAGCCGCCACAACTGCTTAATAAACTTGTTAGAGCAACAATTGAAATTAAAACAACACGCTTCACGGTTGCAGCTTTGCTTGAGGATTTTCTACAGGAGCGCCATCAAGAATATCTAACTCGATAAGAGGGCCTCTATCTAGCACTTCAATATCCCATTGTCCTCTACGAGCGGTTTCAAAAACAATATAGCGACCATCTGGACTAATCTGAGGATTTCTAACCCAACTGCGATAGGTCTGAGTTAGCAGTTCCGAACGCTTGGTCGCCCTATCATATAAAACGATATCCGGTCGTCCCTGAAGGTTAGCGATATAAACAATATAACGAGCCGTTCTGCTCAAACTAGGATTCTCGGCGATCGCATCGCTGCGGTTGAGTCCTGTCGGTCGCTCAAATCGTTCTTGTTGTAGATCGTAAAGCAAAACTTCACTACTTCCGTTGCGATTGGAAACAAAAGACAGCCAGCGACCATCGCCGCTTAACGCGGGTTGCTCGTCATTATAATTGCTATTGAGAGCGAGCGTTCCGGTTTGACGGGGATTAATACCGCACGAACCGAGCAAACTAATGGAGAGCGCGCCGATTCCTAGACTCATCCACCTCAGAAAATAAAGATACAGAGTCGAACGTATCACCTCGATCTCAATTAATAATCGAATTGAATGGGGTTGTCGCGATCGCCTTTGCTGCTACCCGAAGGGTAATCACCTTCGGACGTATTGCGAGAATTGCGATCGGCTCTGCCACTACCCGAAGGGTAATCACCTTTAGGTCTAGATTCTTGCTCCCAATCGGCATTATCTTTTGGCGACTCATCTATCGGCTGATAATCCACATAATCTGTGGGAATAGAGTCGGTATCATCGTTGTAGGGAGTTCCGCCGATATCTGATGGACGAGGACGGCGCTTTTTAGTTTGTGAAGAAGACGTTTGAGCGATATCGCTTTCGGGACGGGGACGGCGAGAACGACTAGTTTGCGGTCTTTCTTCCCAATTTTCTTGCGAATCTTCCCAAACGTCGTATCGACGGCTGGCCGATTCTGCGGTAGGACGAGGGCGACGCTTGCGAGGAGTTTCCTTGTAATCGTCGTAGCGTTCAGACGAACGGCGGTTTCTGGGCGATCGAGGTTCTTCCGACTCGTATCTTGAATTGCGACTGCCGCGAGCGTCTTCAGTCCCTTTTAGACGAGGATTATTTTCGGAATAATCCTCTTCCTCATAAGGTTCTAGCTGAAGATCCAAAGCGGCATCTGTATAAACGGGTTTGCGGCTGACTTGACGATCTCTTTCGACAATAGGAGAATTCCGTTTGGCTTGCTCTGCCGTCGCACCGCGCAGGCGAACGGTTTCCACCGCAAAAAAGATTGCTGTTCCCGTTAGCAACAATTGACCGAATTGAAGAATCGGATCGAGTCGCCATCCCTGAAACAACAAAATCAGACCGCACAACAAACCAACAGCCGCAAAAAGATATCGTGATCTCTTGAGAGTTTCTGGACGAATGGATCGCAAAGAAATAGAGTCCCTGCTCCAGCTACTGCTAGAAAAATCCCTAAAATACTA
>JAAUUT010000122.1 GCA_012031035.1 Candidatus Altimarinota bacterium
CACTGAAACCAGTAGGTTTTGTATAATTGTTCTAATGTTGTCCATTGGTGGTAATCGCTCAACACTTTTACCTTATCTGATGGACAGCTTTTTTTGTCTTTTTTTTCTAAAATTGTCCGAACCATTGTACGGGATATATCGTCAGAAAAAATAAATTTTTTTTCAACATAAAAATTACTCAATGTTGGGTTTCGTCCCTCAACCCAACCTACTTATGAATAAGACATAACGATGGAAATCGAACAAAAACTCAAACAACTCTCCAAAAAATACGAAATTTCAGAACAATTACTAAAAGATGCGATCGCGCTAGAAAAAGAAAGAATCATGTACGCCAATCGCCAATGCGTCCCAAAACTCCTCAAAGCGATCGCGCATTACTCAGAATAACCCCTCTCCGTGCCTCTGCGCCTCTGTGCGAGATAAAAACAAACCTATGTAATAAATATGGGATTGCGCCTCAAACAAATTCGCCTCAAAAACTGGAAATGTTACCGCGAACAAAAAATCCAATTCGATCTAAATACAGATAAAAATATTTGGATTGTATTTGGTCAAAATGGCTATGGAAAAACCTCGCTTCTAGAAGCAATACTCTGGTGTCTTTATGGAAATGAAGGCATTTCTACTAAAAAATTACCCGATTACTTCAATCGAATCGCGCTAAAAAAACGCAAGCAAATAAACTTATCCGTACAACTCAACTTTGAAGAAAACGGGAAAATTACTTTATCAGTCGCCAAGCAACATTGATTTGGCGAGGAACCACCCCAATTGTTACCCCAGACGAACCAACGTTTAATGAAGATGGAAAACAAAGAAACAATCCACGGGAATACATAGACAGTATCTTACCCAAATCCTGTAAAGAATTTTTTTTCTTTGATGGTGTGGAAATCCAACGCTACGCGCAACTGACGCAAACCGATGAAACAAAAAATGCGATCGAACAAATTTTAGGAATTCCCGAACTGAAAAACCTGCGAGAAGATGCAGATAAAGCGTTAAAACAAATAGAAAAAGACTTAAATAAAGCATCGGCGGCTAATCAAACTCTCAAGCAAAAAACCGACCGACTAGCGACCCTGCAAGAAGATATCGCACTGAGAACGGGTCAACTGCAACAAGCCAAACAAGACCTCGAAAACAGTATCAAAATATTTGAAGATTGTCAAGAGAAAGCGCGACAAATTGAAGATTTAAACGAAAAATTTAAAAAACTTGACGATCGCGACAGAGAAAAGCGTTATTTAGAACAAGAACGAGAAAAAGCACAAGAAGCAGTTGAAAATGCTTTCAAAAAAATATCGCTTCCTCTCATGCGAGAATTTATGCAGGAAGTTCATGATGACTTGCAACGGAAAAACATAAAAAAGACTGGATTATCGGTATCCTTAAAGCAATTACGAGAACTTCTGAATAGCGATCGCTGTTTGTGCGGTCGGTGTATGGATGACGAATCTCGCAACTATATTCGTCAGACATTAGAAGAGTTAAAAGGATCGGAAAGTCTCTCTCAAGAAATTATCCAACAAAACAATATCCAGACGCAATTATCGAGACTGTTGAGCGATCGCAATCTCGATTTAAATGAGATATTATTAAAACGCGATCGCCTGGTTGATGACATCGACGAACTTCAACAAACTATCGACAATATCAAACAGGATACCAAAGGTTTCAAACGATCTGAAGTCGAGGATACTTGGCGCAAACTCGGCGCAGAAGAAAAGAACGTAGAGAATACTAGGGAAAGAATTAACCGCCTTAATAAAGAATTAGACAGAGTAAAACAAGAAGAAGTGCGCCTGCTGCAAGAAATAGAAACGCTAGGAGGACAAGATAAAGAAACCGCCACCCTAGTCAAACAGATGAAATTAGCGCAAGGACTGCGCGATGCAGCAAACGAACTAATCGAATGGTATATTGGCGATCGCAAACAAACAATAGAAAATACAACTTCTCGAATACACGATCGAGTAACGAATAAACCCGATGAGTATCGAGGAATCGCGATCGCGCCTAATTATACCTTAAGAGTCAAAACAATTACAGGAGAACTCCTCAACCCAGAAAGTTTAAGTGCAGGCGAAAAAGAAGCTTTAGCATTTGCATTTATAACTGGGTTAAACATCGCCTCAGAAACCGCCGCGCCATTGATTATGGATACGCCTTTCGGACATCTCGATATGCAGCATCAGAAAAACATTGTTAACGCGCTTCCCAATCTTCCTTCCCAAGTAATTGTGTTAGCGACAGATCGAGATTTTCAAGGTGAATTGCTACAAGAATTGCGTCCCCATATCGCTGAGATTCTCAATATTTGGCGCGATGCGGATGAGGATATGTCTATTGTGGAAGTGCGAGAGTAGGGGTGTAGGGGCGCATGGCGTGCGCCCTAAAGAGAGATTTGTAGCAGTATTTTTTTTATTTGATATAAGTTGATAGATGAAAACTGATTCGATTTTCTATCGCTTGTTTCTTTGAACTTATTGGTCGTCCCTCCGAAGAAGCAAGTGCATTAAGTTAGATGTTGAGAAGGTTAGACAAGCAGTTAGCGACTTGAAGCAAAATTAATGTTAATGCAGTCACAGAGACGCAATATATCGCGTCTCTGCTCTTTCAGTCTTCTTCTGTAGCAATAAAAAGAAACAATATTAGTCTAAAGCATCTTTAACGTTATCTACAGCGCCTTTAACAGCCTTCTTAGTGTTATCTACTGCTTTTTGAGTGCGAGCCGCATCTTCTTCTGCTCTTTTCTCAATGCGAGCCGCATCTTTCTTTGCTCGACGCGCAAAGAAACCACCATTGTCATCTGCTCGATCTACTTTTGCAGCATTTTTCTTAGCAGTTCGCTCAACTTTATCTGCTGTATCCCGAATGAAACCCTTGGTATTTTCAGCATCTTCACTAGCTTTACCTTTAACATTATTGCCTGCCGATGCAATTAGGTTTACATTAGTATCAGCCATTGCTGCGGGGTTCGAGAAAAATGCACCTTGCCAAATGAATGCGATCGCAGATAGGCAAAACAGAGCCGTCGCTAACCAACGCCCTACAGTCGAAAGTTGTTTTGTAAAATAATTCAGTTTCATAGGATACAATCTCCATATTATTTAGCATTCTATTTTTACTTCATTTAGCTCATCAGTTAAATCTTGCCCCAGACAGGGTTTTCTCATTATATGTGGTTAAATATATTCACTCTTTTGATAGATTAAATTAACAAAAGTCTTTCCCACTTCTGTTAGTCAACTTGTCTTAGCAGATTGAGAAAGCTAAAAAAACCGATAATAAAAACTATTATTTCTTATAAAGATATATCGCTCGTAGAGGTTCATCAATGAAGCGGATAGACCCCACAGCAACGATTCGTCCGACTCCTGAAGCGAATGGATACTTGAAGGTACTCAAAAATAACGGCGCGTTTAGTCGCATGGTTGATGCTTATATATTTGCCGCCGCATACGCCATTAAAAATAATCTCGATATATTTCCCATTCCTTCTGCGGGTCGTCAAGATTTAATTAATATAGGGATTGTCGAAGATGATGTACGTCTGGGATTAGAAGCAGGCGTTCATGCGATTTGTAAGCGCAATAATCGACCCGAACCTACGGATAGTCGAGAGGTTTTAGAAATTTTGTCTCAGTATGCAGAAGCAGGACTTAAGATATTAAAGCAGCGATGGGATGGGAAGGTAGGGATTCAAATACAGGATGATGTTAGAAAGATAATTGGTTCGTAGGCGATCGCGAGTTGTTAAATTCGTATAAGCTAACGATAGGGTTTATTTTTTATCTATGTCGAAAAATATAGAGAATAAAAGCAAAAATAAAGCAGATGACAAACGAAGTTTAGCCGAGTATTGCGATCGCTTTGCAGAGCTAAATGTAAGTACCAACAAACAACGCGGAACTGCTCAGTATAAACCCATTTTGCTTTTATCTGTTATAGATTTAACCGCTCAAGATTTTATTTCAGATAACAAAATAGCTGTATCAGAAAATTTAATTAATACCTTTAATCGATATTGGAAAATACTTAATTCTGAATATGAAGGAGGATTACATTATCCATTTTTGCATTTGCAGAGTGAGGGTTTTTGGCATATAGAATTTAAGCCAGAATTTAATGGACTACAACCAAAAACAACTAACAAGTTAAAGCATGCTGTTGAATATGCTTCTTTAGATAATGAGCTATTTGAATTAATACAAGATCCAGTTTCTAGACAGACATTGGTTGATACACTCATAGATGTTTGGTTTTCATACAGTAAAAAACAAATAGAAGATGTTATTTCAATTAACAATGAGTTTCAGTCATCTAAAGACGAGTTAGACATAAATCATTTTGATGATTCACCCCAGAGAAAAAGATTCTATTTAAAAAAGTCAATATTAAGAAATGCTTTTTTCGCAAGGCAGTAGTTCATATTTATGATTACAATTGTTTTACCTAAGTCTAATGAATATTTACCAAGGCTTACATCACTACAATGGCATCGTAAAAATGTTTTTAGAGTTAAGTAGTTGACTAGGAGAGAAAAAATATGACCGAAATCCAAACTTTGCTTTTTCCTCCTCGTACAGCATCTCAATTAGTTGAAGATATTCAAAAACTAACCCAAGAAATTCAAGAATTGTATTGTTTAAATAATACTCCATTTGTTTTAGGTTATTCGGGGGGAAAAGATAGCAGTACAACTTTACAATTAATTTGGAATGCTATTGCATTACTTCCTGTTGAAAAGCGAACTAAAGCTATTTATGTCATGACAACAGATACACAAGTAGAAAATCCTTTTGTTTCTACTTGGGTACGTCAATCTTTAGAAAAAATGAGAATAGCTGCTAAAAAGCAGCAAATGCCAATAGAACCTCATTTACTTTATCCCGATACTAAAAATACATTTTGGGTCTGTTTAATTGGTAAAGGTTATCCAGCACCGCGTCATGGATTTCGATGGTGTACTGAACGCTTAAAAATTAATCCAACAAATCACTTTATTCGTCGAATTATTCGGACTAATGGCGAAGTTTTACTAATTTTAGGAACTAGAAAAGCCGAAAGTCAGAGCCGTGCATCAACAATGACTAAATATGAAATTGGTCAAGTTAGTGAACTTTTAAAATTTAACTCTGGTTTAGGTAATTCTTTACGATATAGCGGTACTTTACCTAATGCAGTTATTTACAGCCCGATTCAGGATTGGCGCGATGATGAAGTATGGCTTTACCTAATGCAATGGGAAAATCCTTGGGGCAACAGCAATAAAGATTTATTTAATATGTATCGCGGTGCAACAGCAGACAATGAATGTCCTTTAGTAGTAGACACATCTACTCCCAGTTGCGGCGATTCGCGATTTGGGTGCTGGGTTTGTACGATGGTCAATAAAGACAAATCAATGGAGGCAATGATACAAAATGATGAAGAAAAAGAATGGTTACAGCCGCTATTAGATATTCGTAACGAACTAGACATTCAAAACGATCGCGATAAAAGAGACTTCCGTAGAATCTATGGTAAAGTAGAACTTTTTGAGAGAAATGTAGACGGCCAAGTCTCTATCGAACCTATTCCCGGCCCCTATACAAAATACTGGCGGGAACATTGGTTGAGACGAGTCCTTGAAGCACAAGTTCAAATCCGTCAAACTGCACCCGAAGAGTTTAAAGATATTACTCTTATTACCTCAGAAGAACTAAGCGAAATTCGTCGCATCTGGTTAGAAGAAAAACACGAATTTGACGACAGTTTACCCCGAATATACAAAAAAGTGACTGGAGAAACTTTTCAAGACGATCGCCCTGGTGCTAATACTAGCTTACTTGGTAGCGACGAATGGGATGTATTAGAAGAAATTTGTGGCGAAGATGCCATGCACTTAGAATTAATGGCAAAACTCCTCGATACCGAACGCCAATATTACACCAAATCTTATCGCACAGGTATCTATAACAATTTAGAAAAATGTTTTGAAAGTAGTTCTCGTTCCAAAGACGAAGCAATTGAAAACGCGCACCTAAAACGAGATTTAAAAACTGCTGCTGGTCAGGGAGACGTAAAAACTGTAAAACAACTCACCTGGGCCAATCTCAAATTCTCGAAGAAAGCGAAAAATGAAGATTAAATAACCATCTCTTTCTTATCTCCCCTCTCTTTGCAGGTAAATTATTAGCTTTCTCTCTCTTGTCTCCCCTCTCCTTGCAGGTAAATTATTATCTTTCTCTCTTGTCTCCCCTCTCCTTGCAGGAGAGGGGAAGGGGGTGAGGTCAAGACCCTACAATCGGGAAACAAAACACAGAAGTAACGAGTCAACAGTGACGAATGACCGATTCAATATTAGTCCGATGCGTTTTCTCGGTAAATTATCACTCGTTCTGCTATTTGTCGCCTTTCCTTATATGTTACCTCCCGCTTCCGAGCCGGAGCGATGCGAATCGCTTAACACTGACTCAGGACGCTTAGCCTGGAGTAACGACATTCAAGAATTTGGCAAAAACGGTCAAAATGGAACAAATGGGAAAAATGGTAGTAAAGGTCAAGATAGCGATAACATCACCATTTTTGCAGATGGTTCTCCTTTAACGCTCAATCTAGGCGGTCAAAGCGGAACAAATGCAGAAAATGGTAGCGATGGCAAAGATGCTAATTGTAGTGAGCAACCCAAAAACCAAGATAAAAACCTCATCGCCTCCAACGGCGGTAATGGTGGCAATGGTGGCGACGGCGGCGACGGCGGTAATGGCGGTACGCTAACCATCTATGCGACCAACCCAGATAATCTCAGGCAAATTTCGGTTAATGCAGCAGGTGGAAGTGGCGGACGACCCGGAAGCGGCGGCAATGGCGGTAAGGGATGTAACTGCGAGGAACCTTATTGGACGATTGAAACCTGTGAAGGCGACCCAGGCGATTCCGACTACAGTTGTACCACTCGCGAATTTAAATGTATTGACGGTAAAAATGGCACTAGTGGCAGCGGCGGCAGACAGGGACGCGATGGAGGATTAGGAAAGTTAACCTTAATCAATTCAGATAAACCTCTCCAAAAAGACCAGCCTAGCGCTACTATTTTTTTATCCGAACTCAAAAATACTGGATATATCCTCTCGCAAAATAACTGGGAAACTCGCGATGGGGCATCAGCTTTATTCGCTCCTGGTTCGATTATAGAAGATCGCTATCGGGTATTAGTCGAGCGAGTCGAGCGTTCTTTCTTGCTTATCTGGAATGCACCTCAGCTTTCCAATAAGTTTGCCGATAAAAAAGTTACCCTCAGTCTTGATAAAAATAAGAATATCAAAGTTTCTCTTCCCGACGATCTCTGGCTCGAAGCAACTACCCAACAACAAAATAATATTACTCAGTTGATAGTTTACAATGCCGTTTCAGAAAAAGAAGCCACGCAGCTAAAAAGCGAAGGTTTATCAGGCACTGGTTCCGACCTTAAATTAACATTAATAGATGGGGCAGGGCGATCGAACTTAATTGCAACTAAATTTAGCTTGAAATATCGCACGACTCCCTCAGATCCTCGTTATCGCGACGTGTCTGACTTCACTACCAAATTCAACGGTAAAATTCCCCCCGAAGCGATCGCGACTGATGGAAATCGTTTTACAATTAATCTCGGTCAGTTACCTATAGAAACTAACGCATTGCGATCGGGTACGGGTGTAGAAGTGGATTTGATTGCAACTCGTTCTTTTGCCGGATATTCGACCCAACAGAGGGTTGTTGTTAAAGATGTTCTTGGTAATTGGGACTAGGCTTTCTAATCCGCTGTTATACTTAAACTGAAACTGATTTTTCGATCGATTTCAACCGTTGTTCAATGACACAGACACAAACCCAAAAACAAGTGCGCGTAAAAGTTTCAATGCTCAATCAACTCGAAGTAGTTGGAACCGTTACAATGGGTCCCAATAGCTATCGTTCAAGATTGTCCGACCTAATCAACAACAATCAAAGTTTTCTGGTTTTGACTGACGTAACTGTTTACCAAAATGGTTCAGTCTCCAGTCACTCTCCATTTTTGTGCGTCAACAAATCTAGCGTTATTTTTCTAGCAGAAGATGGAGAAAGCGAGATGAATTCTTATCTGCGCGATGCAGAAGCCGTGTAAGATTCGCCAGAATTTAAGTGTTTTTTACTTCAAAAAACAATTGTTCGTAGCTATCCAAAGCAAACTCAAACGAATAATGTTTTTGGGCGTACTGTCTTCCCCGTTCGCCTAAAATTTTTATTTGTTCTGGATTGGAATAAAGTTCTAAAATAGCTTGGGCGATCGCGTTAGGGTCTTCTGGAGAAACTACAATACCTCCACCGCTTGTCTCGATCGCTCTAGCAGCCGTTCCAGTTGCGGGGACTGACGCAATAATAGCACGACCACTTGCTAGCAATACCTGAATTTTTGACGGCATATTAAACGATATAACGTTATTTTTCTGCATGACCATTCCCACATCTGCCGCTGCTAGCATTTCTGGCAATTTTTCTCTGGGTTGAAACGGTCGCAAAATAACATTTCTAACGCCTTTTTCTTGGCAATAGCGTTCTAAACGAGCCAAAGCTTCTTTTTTACCAACAATAACAACCGCGATATCTCGAATATGTTGCAATTGTACCGCCGCATCGATCAAAACTTCCAACGGTTGAGTAAGGGCGATGTTCCCAGAATACATCACCACAAATTTACCTTCTAATTGATTTTCTATCCTAAAATAATTATTTTCTTTGGAAAGTGGCTTAATAAAATCAATATTGACCCAGTTAGGAATCTCGACAATTTTTTCTAATGGAACGCTTTTATCTAGCAAGTTTCTCGTAAAACCATCAGCAATAACGCTAATTTTTTTGGCAGTTTTATAAGCAAACTTTTCTAACCATTGAAAAACGCGAATCATTTTTTCGCTTCTAATTAATCCAACATGAACGGCAGCATCTGGTAAGATATCCTGGAGATTTAGAACAATAGGAGTGCGGTAAATCCATCCCAAGATAGCCGCTGGTACGCAAACTGGCAATCCTGGTACAGTTAAAAGAATCACATCAGGTCGTCGTCCCATCAAAGCTCGAAAGAAACTCAATACCACAAAACTAAGTTCAAACAAAACTCGATTGCGCAAACCGCGATCGCGTCTAATCCATACATAAGAGCGCTGAACTTTAACATTATTTTGCTTTTCTGTCAAATACAATTTTCCGCGATATTCAGGAGCAATTTCATTAGCTGGATACCAGGGCATAGCCGTCAAAACGCGGACTTGATGACCTCGTTGCGCTAATCCTTCGGCTAGTTCGGTCATCAGTGGAGCAATACCAATGGGTTCGGGATGATAATTGTAAGAATAAACCAGGATGCGCATATCCTAAAAATTAAGTCAAGTTGGATTGTACTAGGTTTAGACGAGCGATCGCTTAGAGCGAAGAATGAACCGAGATTCTATTAACAAAGTTCTTTAGCCTGCGCGAGAACTAACATTTTTAGCTTTGTTCTGAAATATGTAACAAAAGTATGTCAGAAATTAGACAGCTAAGACAAAATAAGAAAGTAAACTTCTGAATCTTTATAAAAGATACACATTATGATGCTGCGATTACGAAAACTTTTAACTGTTTGTCTTTTATCGATCTTGCTTCTCGTTACTGCCTGCACAGAACAAGCACCTTCTCGTTTTAGCCAAGCTCAGCAAGAAAGTACCCAAAAAGGAGCAAGCGCCGTCGTCCAAGAGTCGCAATCGGGAGGTAGTTTTAATAAATTCTTTCCAGCGGCGGAAAGTGGCTACGAACGAGTATACACCCAAGAAAAAACTGGATTTGCCGAGGCAAAGTTGAAACAACAAGGCAAAGAAGTTGCTGTGATGGCAATTTCCGATACGGCTAACAATCCTACCGCTATTGAAAAATTCCAAAAAAGTACCCAAAAAATTGGCGGTTATCCCTCCGTCCAACAGGGAAGCACGGGAACGGCAGTTTTAGTTAACAATCGCTACCAAGTAAAAGTATTATCCCGCGATCCTTCTTTTACCGCTAGCGATCGCCAAGCATTACTGGAAAAATTTGATTTAAATGGTTTAGCAAGTCTTAAATAATTGGGAATTGGAAAAGCTTCTGAATCCTAAACTCTCAGGCGACGCGAGATTTCGTGTCCTACTAGTTGCTAATGACTGAAAAACTAATGACGAAGGGAAAACAACATGAGTAAGCCGATTTACGAACTGGTTAATGAATTGCCAACGAATAATGTCACAATTATGGTGCTGCGATCGCTTGATTTTGTAGTTCCAGGACAATGGGAAAATGTGGTTGGCTTTGAAAATACAATTCGCAAAGTCACCGGAGAAACTGACGAGGCGATGATACAGCAAATTGGAGATCGCGCTGTTCGTCTTTTCAATGATAAATCTCAGGGATATCAAACAGCCCTCTGGCTGTATCAAACAGTTGATAGTACCGATAGCGCCCTTGGTGCAGCCGCTTTAGCCAATAAAGTTGGCGAGAAAATTTCTTTATTTGGATTTTTAAACCGCATCACTCCCAACCCAGAAAAAGCTCAAACTATCGATTTAGCTATTAAATTAGTGGTAGAGTTAGTTGCTTTCTGTCAAATTAATGGTATTCCTGGCGACAGTATTGGCGATTTTGTTGCGTCTTTAGCTGACTATAGCGGTGAATCCTTAATGCGAATGGCAGCTTTAGTTTGTTTAGATGGTTTAGTTCCTTTAGGCCCTGACTTCATACTCAAAGCTACTACCGCACTAGGGAACCTCTCACCGCAAGAACTAGACCAGAATTCAACTTTTAGCCGGATCAAAAGCGTCATTCCAGGCGGGAATGTCGGCGGTCAACTAGATTTCATAGGCACGAGTTTTGACTCTGTTAAAGGATGGATGAGTAATTTTGTTGCCGAACGAGATTTAACTCCACAAAAAGTCGTAGGCAAAATTCAAAGCTTTGTTGAAGGTTCTGAAGATAAGCTAGATTATTTAGCCGCTTTTCTAGATATGGCGACGAATTACTACGAACATACCGGAACTCAAACTTTAGCTAGAAGGTTAATCGAGCGAGCAGTAGCAGAAATTTAGTCAGTTTTATCCCTAGCATTTTTTTCGACTCATAACCCTCTTCTGTCATTTTCCGGTATTTCCTATTAATCAAAGGTTTTTTCGAGAGGAGTCACAGCAATCCATTGAGCTATTTGTAGTTAAAATTCCCTCATGCGCTCGCATGAGGGAATTTCTCTGAAGAAATAACGAGCGCGATCGCTTACATTACAATAGTTACAGAAATTAAAAATGGCAAAGAGTTTCGGAGAGTCACAGAAGAGGGATAAGCGGCGATCGCTGCATGAGTTGCGATCGCCCTTCACTATTTCTTTCTTTGCTCCAAACCTTACTCTTCATAAGGGTTTAGCACTTTTCAAAATATTTTCCCCAAAAGAGTTGACAAAGCTTGTCTAAATGGATATATTAGTAAATGCGCGGTTGAGACAAACGAACTCGAAGCGCCCCGAACCTAGACAAATCAATAGTTTGAAAGCCAAAGCTTCATAAGCCCTTGTTAATCAAAGATTATAACTCGTATATCTAGAGAAGTCTAGAGATTACGAGTCAAAACAAAGAGCAAACAAACAATCTACACCATGGAGAGTTTGATCCTGGCTCAGGATGAACGCTGGCGGCGTGCCTAACACATGCAAGTCGAACGGGGTAGTAATACCTAGTGGCGGACGGGTGAGTAACGCGTGAGAATCTGCCTTCAGGACGGGGACAACAGTTGGAAACGACTGCTAAAACCCGATGTGCCGAAAGGTGAAATATTTATAGCCTGAAGAGGAGCTCGCGTCAGATTAGCTAGTTGGTAGAGTAAGAGCCTACCAAGGCGACGATCTGTAGCTGGTCTGAGAGGATGAGCAGCCACACTGGGACTGAGACACGGCCCAGACTCCTACGGGAGGCAGCAGTGGGGAATTTTCCGCAATGGGCGAAAGCCTGACGGAGCAACGCCGCGTGAGGGAGGAAGGCTCTTGGGTTGTAAACCTCTTTTCTCAAGGAAGAAGTCAGTGACGGTACTTGAGGAATCAGCCTCGGCTAACTCCGTGCCAGCAGCCGCGGTAATACGGAGGAGGCAAGCGTTATCCGGAATTATTGGGCGTAAAGAGTCCGTAGGTGGCCATTCAAGTCTGCTGTTAAAGCGTGGAGCTTAACTCCATAAAGGCAGTGGAAACTGAATAGCTAGAGTTCGGTAGGGGTAGCGGGAATTCCCAGTGTAGCGGTGAAATGCGTAGAGATTGGGAAGAACATCGGTGGCGAAAGCGCGCTACTGGACCGAAACTGACGCTGAGGGACGAAAGCTAGGGGAGCGAAAGGGATTAGATACCCCTGTAGTCCTAGCCGTAAACGATGGAAACTAGGCGTGGCTTGTATCGACCCGAGCCGTGCCGAAGCTAACGCGTTAAGTTTCCCGCCTGGGGAGTACGCACGCAAGTGTGAAACTCAAAGGAATTGACGGGGGCCCGCACAAGCGGTGGAGTATGTGGTTTAATTCGATGCAACGCGAAGAACCTTACCAGGACTTGACATGTCTGGAACCCCGATGAAAGTTGGGGGTGCCTTAGGGAGCCAGAACACAGGTGCTGCATGGCTGTCGTCAGCTCGTGTCGTGAGATGTTGGGTTAAGTCCCGCAACGAGCGCAACCCTCGTTCTTAGTTGCCATCATTAAGTTGGGCACTCTAGGGAGACTGCCGGTGACAAACCGGAGGAAGGTGAGGATGACGTCAAGTCAGCATGGCCCTTACGTCCTGGGCGACACACGTACTACAATGGCAGGGACAAAGGGCAGCGACCCCGCGAGGGAGAGCGAATCTCATCAAACCCTGCCTCAGTTCAGATTGCAGGCTGCAACTCGCCTGCATGAAGGAGGAATCGCTAGTAATCGCCGGTCAGCATACGGCGGTGAATCCGTTCCCGGGCCTTGTACACACCGCCCGTCACACCATGGGAGCTGGCCACGCCCGAAGTCGTTACTCCAACCATTCGTGGAGGAGGATGCCGAAGGCAGGGCTAGTGACTGGGGTGAAGTCGTAACAAGGTAGCCGTACCGGAAGGTGTGGCTGGATCACCTCCTTTATAGGGAGACCTACTTCTGAGAAACCGAACCCAAAATTATTAAGGTACTCAGTAAGTCATCCCAAGGTCGTGCAAGGGAAAAAGTGAGAGGCTTTCAAACTATTAAGTCGGTTCGGAATAAAAGATAACCGACTAGGGCTATTAGCTCAGGTGGTTAGAGCGCACCCCTGATAAGGGTGAGGTCCCTGGTTCAAGTCCAGGATGGCCCACCTGAAACCTAAAAAAGCTAAATCTTAGATTTAAGAGAGGACAGCAAGCCTTCAGCATCGGCTCATGGAAATGAGAGAATGCTGGATGTATAAAGTCCGGTAAGAACCTTGAAAACTGCATAAAACTAGAAAGAGTAAAGTAAGAAGTGATAGGTGAGACTCACCAGGTCAAGCTAACAAGAGCTAACGGTGGATACCTAGGCACGCAGAGGCGAAGAAGGACGTAGCGACCGACGAAACGCTCCGGGGAGTAGGAAGCAAGCATTGAGCCGGAGATCTCCGAATGAGGAAACTCTAATATACGGTTCGTTGAATACATAGACGAACGCGAGCGAACCTGGCGAACTGAAACATCTTAGTAGCCAGAGGAAAAGAAAGCAAAAGCGATTCCCTAAGTAGCGGCGAGCGAAAGGGGACAAGCCTAAACCAGATACTACGGTAACTGGGGTAGTGGGACGACCACAAGCGACTGAAGAAATTAGACGAAGTAGCTGAAAACTACACCAGAGAAGGTAAAAGTCCTGTAGTCGAAAATGGAAGCAGCGCGGTCGAATCCCGAGTAGCAAGGGGCACGTGAAATCCCTTGTGAATCAGCGAGGACCATCTCGTAAGGCTAAATACTACTGCGTGACCGATAGCGAAACAGTACCGCGAGGGAAAGGTGAAAAGAACCCCGGTAAGGGGAGTGAAATAGAACATGAAACCGTTAGCTTACAAGCAGTGGAAGGCTGATTAAACGGCTGACCGCGTGCCTGTTGAAGAATGAGCCGGCGACTTGCAGGCTGTGGCAGGTTAAGGTGAATAAAACCGAAGCCAAAGTGAAAACGAGTCCGAAAAGGGCGAACTCGTCACAGTTTGCAGACCCGAACCCGGGCGATCTAACCATGGCCAGGATGAAGCTTGGGTAAAACCAAGTGGAGGTCCGAACCGACCGATGTTGAAAAATCGGCGGATGAGCTGTGGTTAGGGGTGAAATGCCAATCGAGCCCGGAGCTAGCTGGTTCTCCCCGAAATGCGTTGAGGCGCAGCGGTACCAGCAAAAGCGTGGGGGTAAAGCACTGTTTCGCTGCGGGCGGCGAGAGCTGTACTAAAGCGAGACAAACTAAGAATACCGCGTGATAGGGTACCAGTAAGACGGTGGGGGATAAGCTTCATCGTCAAGAGGGAAACAGCCCAGACCACCAGCTAAGGTCCCCAAATGGACGCTAAGTGAGAAAGGAGGTGGGAGTGCTTAGACAACCAGGAGGTTTGCCTAGAAGCAGCAATCCTTAAAAGAGTGCGTAATAGCTCACTGGTCAAGCGCTCCTGCGCCGAAAATGAACGGGGCTAAGCGTCCTACCGAAGCTGTGGAATTACTATCGTAATTGGTAGGGGAGCGTTCTAGATGGGGTGAAGCACTAGCGGCAAGCAGGTGTGGACTGTCTAGAAGTGAGAATGTCGGCTTGAGTAGCGAAAACATTGGTGAGAATCCAATGCCCCGAAACCCTAAGGGTTCCTCCGCAAGGCTCGTCCGCGGAGGGTTAGTCAGGGCCTAAGGCGAGGCTGAAAAGCGTAGTCGATGGACAACGGGTTAACAATCCCGTACTGTTTGGTTGTTGTGAAGGGGGACGGAGAAGGCTAGACCAGCCGCATGTTGGTTAGCGGTGCAAGTATTCGAGGCGTTGAGGAGCGGAGAAAACGTTCCGAGCTGAGGTATGAGTCCGAGTTCCTACGGGAACGAAGTGGTCGATGTCAAGCTTCCCAGAAAAGCCCTAACCACGTTAATAGCCAAATACCTGTACCCGAAACCGACACAGGTGGGGAGGTAGAGAATACCGAGGGGCGCGAGATAACTCTCTCTAAGGAACTCGGCAAAATAACCCCGTAACTTTGGGAGAAGGGGTGCCACCGCGAGGTGGTCGCAGTGAAGAGGCCCAGGCGACTGTTTACCAAAAACACAGGTCTCCGCGAAGTCGTAAGACGCAGTATGGGGGCTGACGCCTGCCCAGTGCCGGAAGGTTAAGGAAGTTGGTCAGGGGCTTGCCCTAAAGCTGACGACTGAAGCCCCGGTGAACGGCGGCCGTAACTATAACGGTCCTAAGGTAGCGAAATTCCTTGTCGGGTAAGTTCCGACCCGCACGAAAGGCGTAACGATCTGGGCACTGTCTCGGAGAGAGACTCGGCGAAATAGGATTGTCTGTGAAGATACGGACTACCTGCACCTGGACAGAAAGACCCTATGAAGCTTTACTATAGCCTGGAATTGGGTTCGGGCTTCGCTTGCGCAGGATAGGTGGGAGGCGTTGAAGATTTCCTTGTGGGGAAATCCGAGCCAACGGTGAGATACCACTCTAGCGAGGCTAGAATTCTAACCTTCGCCCGTAATCCGGGGAAGGAACAGTTTCAGGTGGGTAGTTTGACTGGGGCGGTCGCCTCCTAAAAGATAACGGAGGCGCGCAAAGGTTCCCTCAGGCTGGTTGGAAATCAGCCGCAGAGTGTAAAGGCACAAGGGAGCTTGACTGCGAGAGTGACAACTCGAGCAGGGTGGAAACACGGACTTAGTGATCCGACGGCACTGAGTGGAAGGGCCGTCGCTCAACGGATAAAAGTTACTCTAGGGATAACAGGCTGATCTCCCCCAAGAGTTCACATCGACGGGGAGGTTTGGCACCTCGATGTCGGCTCATCGCAACCTGGGGCGGAAGTACGTCCCAAGGGTTGGGCTGTTCGCCCATTAAAGCGGTACGTGAGCTGGGTTCAGAACGTCGTGAGACAGTTCGGTCCATATCCGGTGCAGGCGCAAGAGTATTGAGAGGAGCCTTCCTTAGTACGAGAGGACCGGGAAGGACGCACCGCTGGTGTACCAGTTATCGTGCCAACGGTAGACGCTGGGTAGCCAAGTGCGGAGTGGATAACCGCTGAAAGCATCTAAGTGGGAAGCCCACCTCAAGATGAGTACTCTCATGGAGTTAATCCAGTAAGGTCACGGGAAGAATACCCGTTAATAGGTGCTAGGTGGAAGTGCAGCAATGTATGCAGCCGAGGCATCCTAACAGACCGAGGGCTTGACCTTTAAGTCTCACCAGCTTTCAACAATTCTTTCTAGTTTGTGCAGTCTTGAGGGTTATCTAATGATAACTAATGAGATTTCCTGGTGTTATTAGCGCTCTGGTTCCACTTCGATTCCATCCCGAACTCGAAAGTTAAACGGAGTAGCGGCGAAGATACTTTTGGGGTAGCCCAGTGGGAAAATAGTTCGATGCCAGGATTCCTTTTCACCAAAAAGCCTTCTGATTAAAACAGAAGGCTTTTTGTTATGTTTCTTTAATCAAAAAACAATTACCAAGCTAGATGTCAAAATGAAAGTAAGATGAGCGGGAGATTTAGATTTTTGCTCTCTTTTTTCCCGCTCGCTCAGTTACTAGTTCTTATTTATACAATAGCAACCATCGATGCGTCTTTAGTTGCCATATATTTTATTAAGTCGATCGCGCGCATCGAATAACCCCATTCGTTATCATACCAAGCAACAACTTTGAAGAAGTTGGTATTAAGTTCAATTCCAGCTTTGGCATCAAAGATACTCGAATGTGCATCGCCAGTAAAGTCGCTGGAGACGACTTCATCGTCAGTGTAGCCTAGAATCCCTTTCATTTCGCCTTCTGCTGCTGCCTTCATAGCCGCACAGATTTCTTTGTACGAAGTTGCTTTTTCGGTACGGAAGGTCAAATCGACTACCGATACATCTGGAGTAGGCACTCGGAATGCCATCCCCGTCAGTTTACCTTTTAATTCTGGTAGAACTAAAGCGACGGCTTTTGCTGCACCTGTAGAAGAGGGAATAATATTTTGTGGTGCACCTCGTCCGCCACGCCAGTCTTTTTTGGACGGTCCATCAACGGTAGGTTGAGTTGCAGTCATGGCGTGAACCGTGGTCATCAGTCCTTCGGATAACCCAAAGTTATCTTGGATGACTTTGGCAATAGGAGCGAGGCAGTTGGTTGTACAGCTAGCATTGGAAACGATAGTATCCTTGGCGGGGTCATAGGTTGTATGATTGACTCCCATCAATAAAGTGCGAACTTTTTCGGGGTCTTTAGTTGGTGCGGAGATCACTACCCGTTTTGCGCCTGCTGTGAGGTGTTTGGAAGCGCCTTCATAGGTAGTAAATAACCCTGTTGATTCGAGGACATAATCAATTCCATATTGTTTCCAAGGCAGTTCTTCTGGGTTTCTCATTGAGACGCAAGGAATTAGTTTGCCATTGACAACCATTCCATCAGAGACAGCTTCTACAGTACCCGAAAAACGACCGTGGGTTGAGTCATATTTTAATAAATAGGCGATATTGTCTGATGGAACAAGATCGTTGATGCAACAAAATTCAATGTCTGGGTTGTTGATTCCCGCACGAAATACTAGTCGTCCGATACGACCGAATCCATTAATAGCAATATTGACTGTCATGAGAAACTCCTTATTATATGCTTCTTATTGGGGAGCGTTAGAGGAGTAAGCGAGCCAGGCTTACTTGGTTGTCGGAAGCGATCGCGAAAGTTATCTTAATGTCGGCAGAAGACTCCCGTTACACATTTATGTTAGCGGGGGATGAATGCCGACCAACAAAAATTAAATAATTAAATCAATTTCGGTTCCTTGCTTTCTTAACGTACTTTTTAAG
>JAAUUT010000123.1 GCA_012031035.1 Candidatus Altimarinota bacterium
GAAAACTTTCATGAAAGTTTTCCCTTCTTTATTAGCGGTTTGTTCTAGATGTTGCTCCAAAATTCTCGATCAAAATCGTCTTCAAAACTGACACTAAGTCATCGCAGGGGATTCCTTTTTGTACGCAAGTACCAAGATGAGCATCTTTTCCAACTTTGCCGCCCATATACAAATCTACCCCTTCTACTGTCTTTCCGTCTTTACGAACTTTTGTCCCCATAAGTCCAATATCGGCAACTTGAGGCTGTCCACAAGAGTTAGGACATCCCGTCCAATGAATTCTGACCGAACGAGATAATTCTACTTCTTCATCTAACGCTTTTGCTAAGGCAAGTGCCCGATTTTTGGTTTCTATAAGCGCAAAATTGCAAAATTGAGAGCCAGTACAAGATACTAATGCGCGTTCTAACGGCTTGGGATTGATGGTAAATTTCTGTAGTAATGGCTCAGTTAAGAAAGCATCGATATTTTCATCGGGAATATTGGGAATAATAGCATTTTGCTCTACCGTTAGGCGAATTTCGCCACTGCCATAAACTTCTGCGATTCTTGCCAAGTCAAACATATCTTGGGCGTAAAATCGTCCGACGGGAACGTGCAAGCCGACGTAGCTTAATACTGGTTGTTTTTGCTTAAATACGCCAATATGATCGCGTTTTTCCCAGTCTATTGCGTCTTTCTCGGCTGCGATAGCTAGGGGACGACCGTAGGCTTCTTCTACCAGCGAACGAAATTTTTCGAGTCCGATTTCGTCAATTAACCACATTAATCGAGCTTTTTGACGATTGGCACGCAAGCCGCGATCGCGATAAACCCTTAAAATTGCTATGGATAGATCGACGACATCATCATCGTTAACTGGTATCCAAGCATTTAATGGAATAGCCGCTTCGCAGCGTTTGGCAGAGAAGAAGCCGCCAACGAGGACGTTAAACCCTAATTCACTATCTTTATAAGCAGGAACAAAGGCAATATCGTTAATTTCAGCATGAACTGAGTTATCCCGTCCGCCTTCGATCGCAATATTAAATTTGCGAGGCAGATTAGTAAACTCAAAATTTCCTTCTCCCCGATTGACGATTGCATCTTGCACTTTTTGCGTCAATTCGCGAGTGTCGATTAACTCATCTCCGTCGAGTCCTGCGACGGGAGAACCCGTAATATTACGAACGTTATCCATCCCCGACTGCAAGGAAGTCATCCCTACTCCATTGAGACGACGGAAAATATCGGGGACATCTTCGATACGAATCCCTCGCAGTTGAATATTTTGTCGGGTGGTAATATCGGCGTTGCCATCGTCTCCGTAACGCTGTACGATTTCGCCTAGAACTCGCATTTGTTGGCTGGTGAGAATGCCGTTAGGAATGCGCATCCGCATCATAAATTTGCCAGGAGTGACGGGACGGTAAAAAATTCCTACCCATTTAAGCCGATGTTCTAAATCGGTCTTGTCCATGGCTTCCCAACCGATTTGGGCAAATTGTTCGAGTTCGTCTTTTACAATTAGTCCATCTTTTTCTGCTTTGAATTTTTCAAATTTGTTTTGAGTGGCTGTTTCTTCGCGTTGGGGTGCTTGTACCACGGGTAATATCTCCTTGTCGATTGGTTGTGTCAGCTAGAATTTTTTTGAATGAGATTCGGGATAAGAATTTTAGAGAGTTTTTATTATCGAAACCTTGAAATCTCTCGCGATTTTTATCAAACGCTCAAAAAGTAGGGCTTTATTTAAACTAAAAGCAATCAATTTAGATCGAATTGACCATAAATGTATATAAATATTTAATTAATTTTATACAGCTAAATATTGTAATGTTTGTAACGAAAAAGTCATTGTCATGGTTTAAGCGCATTAATTAGTTGCAATATACGCATCAAAGCAATCTAAAATTCAGAGATTTTCAATCGTCTAAAATTGCCTGCGATCGCTTTTACTACGGGTTTTCCAGTCCAGACAATCGCAGATAAATGAGGATTGCGAGGTTCAGCGATAAATCCTTTATCGCAAGACTTTAGTTGCAGAAAAAAAAATTTCCTAGCAGGGAGGTTCAATGACCCAATGGGTCGGATTGTCGGCTAATGAGTTATATAAAGGTCGAAAAGTTTGAGGAGAGAAAATTACATCGATCGCGTTAGGCTTAAATCGATAGCGACAAGCAAAGTCAATTGTCTCATCCCAATCATAAAAAAGCTTTTGATTGGCAGCAAAATAATCTTCATACTCCGAACAATTAACGCCAAGCAACCAAATAAGCTTCGTGCAAATAACGGCTATACGCAAGCGATCGCATTTCAGCAGACTAGCTTCTTCTGGTAACAGAATTGTATCGGCTTTTGGCGACCAAACTTGAAAAGAGGTATTATAATCGACAGGTATTTCTCTTAAGACTAGATTAGGTGGCTTTCCAGACTTATAAGCAGGCGCGATCGCTAGCTCGACTGGAATAAAGAACTCAAGCTTTAACAAAGTTAATTCCTTCTTGGCAATTCCTCACAATTAGTTAGCTAATTTTGAACTTAATTTTTATTTTTTTCAGCAACAATGAATACTAAATTTTATAAAAAATAAAAAAGCGATCTTAATTGCGATCGCTTTCTCTCTAAAGTATTAAAAATTAATCTATCTTTAGACGGTTGCTAATTCGGGTTGAGGACGCTTGCTATTGCGAACGCCTTCAATAGCTGCTGCATAATCGGGCGCGTTAAATACGGCAGAACCTGCTACGATCGCGTTAGCTCCGACTTCTAATACTTGCCAAGTATTAGCAGGTTTGAGTCCGCCATCAACTTCAATCCAAGGATCTAATCCTCTTTCGTCGCACATTTGACGCAATTTAGCAATCTTAGAAACGACTTCAGGAATAAAACTTTGACCGCCAAAACCAGGATTGACGCTCATAATTAGAACTAAGTCGCACAAAGGTAAAACGTATTCGATGAGTTCGAGAGGGGTAGAGGGATTGAGAACAACGCCTGCTTGTTTGCCAAGTTCGCGAATTTGACCGAGGGTGCGATGGAGGTGAGGAGAGGCATTATGTTCGGCGTGGACAGAAATAATATCGGCTCCTGCTTTGGCAAAATCAGCCACGTATTTTTCAGGTTCGACAATCATCAAATGAACGTCGAGAGGCTTTTTAGTGTAAGGACGAATTGCATCTACAATTAAGGGGCCAATGGTGATATTGGGGACAAAACGACCGTCCATCACGTCTACGTGAATCCAGTCAGCACCAGCTTCGTCTACTGTTTTGATTTCTTCTCCCAAGCGACTGAAGTCAGCCGATAGGATAGATGGGGCAACTACAATGGGTTTTGGGGAGCGGGTTTGGGTCATGGTTTGTGTCTGCTCTCTATTTTGGGCTTTTCCGTTGGTATCAATCTTAACAAAATCTTCCACTTTTCTCTATTATCTTTGCGATCGAGCTTTAGATACCTACAAGTAACGCCTGGTAATTAGCAATTTTAGAATCGCGATCGCATCTTTATTAATGTCTCGCACAGAGACGCAGAGTTTTTTACAGAGAAATTGTTGAAGTGCGATCTCTTTACAACAAAATTAAGATTTTTTTAATTATTCTTTTTTCTTTCTAGCCGAAGCAGTTTCAATACAGATTAGTAGTGATGTCAATGCAAGTGGGCCTATAAGGTATTTAGATTGATTGTATGAAGGAGTAAGACCAGTTCCTATAGTAAGAGACATTGCAAATATGAAAGTTACAAACCCATCCGCTTCTAATTTCGCGATCGTAGTAGCCTTAGCAATTTTATCAACCAGTCGCTTTTCTTTTTTAGAATATAGCTCCTCTATGCGATTTATGACCTCTTCTTTTAATCCTCTGATAAAAATCTTTTTTACAAACTTAAATGGCATAAAATTGACATTTTTAGTTGATAGATTTTACCATCATAGTCTACTATAAATGAGCCTATAAAATGGACTAAAATTAATCACCAGTCCTCTTAAGAGGACTTTGGATATTAGCCCCGAATTTATTCGAGGGCGGACTATTAAAAATGCTACAAAATGTTTAGCAACTTAAATATTTTTGAGCTTACCTCGCACAGCGAAACCCAGCTAAAATCTGACGCACTCCTGGATGATACCAGTTACGAAAACTCGATCGCATCGCCCAAGAACGAGTTGCCCAACTTCCTCCCCGCAAAACGCGATGTTTCGTATCGAAATAGGTTTGAGAATAACCTCGGTAAGGATAGGGTTGAAATCCTTCATACCCTGCAAACCAAGAATCCGTCCACTCCCAAACATTCCCTAGCATATCGCAGCATCCATAAGCGCTTTGACCTGCAAGATAAGCATTGACTGGGGTTGTATGACCGACTAAACAGTTATGATTGCACAGTTTCGGATTAGGAGCGCTATTTCCCCAAGGATAAAGGGATTTTTGAGAGTTTTGAGCATTCCAACTCGCCGCTTTTTCCCATTCTGCTTCTGTGGGGAGTCTTTTACCGACAAATCGCGCATACGCTTGGGCCTCGTACCAACTGACACCACAAACGGGATGATTGTCCCAATCGGAAGAATCCGACCAATATAAAGGGACACAGACGGGATTAGCTTCTAACCATTTCCATCCTTGCACAGACCAAAACCGTTCGTTTTGATAGCCGCCTGCTGCCATAAATTCCCGATATTGGGCGCAAGTTACTGGATAGCGATCGAGCCAGTAGGTATCGAGATAAACTTGATGAGTAGGACGTTCGTTATCTTGTGCTGCGATCGCATCGTAACCCATTTCACACTCTCCTGCGGGAATTTCTACCATTTCGGGAGATGGAGAGGGAGGATTAACGATTGAGGATTGAGAAAAATTTAATCGAGTGTAAAATCCATTTCGATTCCAACGTCTGAGTTGTAATATAAAAGCGATAATTTCGCTATGCTGGCTTTCATGTTGAATCAGCCAACGCCAAAGACGTTCTTGTTTTTCTAGGGGGGCTGTTTCGAGATAGCTTAAAACTTGAGTTCTAACCGTATCTAAATACTCGTAAATTACTTCAAAAGAAGGTAAAAATTGCCGTTGAGACTTAGGCAATCCATCCGCCGCAAATAAAGTGCGATATTGAGGCAATAGAGGCGGTAAACCCATACAGGATTCTAAAATCCAGTAAGCTTCGGTAAAAGCAATATGACCCAAATGCCAACCGACAGGGCTAAAATCGGGGTGTGCTTGTTTGCAGAATGTTTCTGAGTCAATATCGGTAAATAAATCTAAAGTTCGGCTGCGACACGCTTTTAGAATATCGGCGATTTCTTCTCTACGAGACTGAATTGAGGCAAACTTCAAGATTCCCCCTCACACTAACAATGCTATGTTCTGGGCAACTCTTCCAGTTTGCCTCAAATAAGGGTTCGGAGGCAACGATAACCGCATCTGGATACAATAAATCATCTTGCAACCAGTAAAGGGTCGGCGTGGGAGGGCGATTGGAATAACGAGAAGCAACTAACTGTTTTCCATCGCTGAGAATAATATTGGCTGAAAAGTAAACATGATGAGATTTAGCTAACTGAGTTAGTTGTGCTAAAGCATTACTCAAAGCCATCTCTAGCGTTATAGCAGGCGACTTACGCAACTCGTTAACGATTAACGCAAAGATATGTTCGGAATCGGTAGTTCCAGTGATTAACTGGTAACTGTAATCGTCTAGCAGGTGACGTATCGGTCGATAGAGAGTTTGACGAAAATTATGAATAAAGCCGTTATGAATAAACGACAACTTTTCATTGGTGAAAGGCTGACAGTTACTTAAATCTACGGCTAAAGGCGGGGTAGCGCTGCGAACATAAGCCAGTACGCATCCCGACTCAACGTATCGGCTTAACTGAGTTAGATTAAGATCGCTCCAGATGGGCAGAATATTCTTGTAAATGTAAGGATTTTCATCTTTTTGAGGATGATACCAACCTACGCCAAACCCATCGGCATTAAGCAATCCGGCGGTCATCTCGCGAGGTTTATAACTTTGAACGATTAAAGAATGTTCTGGTTTGTATAATAGTTTGTCTAATTGAATAGATGACCCTAGATAACCTAATAAACGACACATACTAAATCAGTGACCAGTGACTAGTGACCAGTTCCCAATCCGGGTAATTGGTCACTGTTAAATACTACATGGTAAATGCTATCTATTCCGTCACCAAATTAACTAGTTTCCTGGTTAAGCCTGAGAACTACCATCTTATTTTACCGATTCGCTGTGAAAAAGATAACGTTGCTCTGGAGCGGGATAGCCAGCTTCGCCGAACGTTTCGCGAATGATGCGATTAGTATCGAAATAAACCTGCCAATAATTTTCTGGGGCACAATAAGGACGCACGGCTAGTACTGGGCCAGCTAGGTTAAATTCGAGAATACCTAAATCTGGGGCTGGCGAAGAGAGAACGTTGGGAATTTGGCTAATTTTTGCCCTTAAAAGCTGCATAGCTTCTCCGTGATCGACGCTATTACCGATTTGGGCAGTTAGATCGACTCTACGATAAGGATTGGCTGAATAGTTCTGAATATTGCCTGAAAAGATCGCGTTATTGCCGACAATCGTTCTAACATTGTCTGGCGTATTAATCGTCGTCCCGAAAAGTCCGAGTTCTTCAACGACTCCCGTTATGCCTCCCGCCGAGATGATATCGCCAACTTTGAAAGGTCGTAGAAAGACGAGAAACACCCCTGCGGCAAAGTTGGCAAGTAATCCTCCCCAAGCTGCACCAATGGCAACACCAGCCGCCGCTAACAAGGCTGCAAACGAGGTGGTTTCAACGCCAAAGAAGCCGAGAATGGCAACAATTAGGATGATTTGAAGGGTTATCGAGAGGGCAGAATTGAGGTATTTAATAATTGTAGGTTCGACTTTACCTCTTAGACCCCGCGACACCAAGCGCATTCCTAAGTTAATCAGCCATTTTCCGAATATCCAAATTAAGACAGCACCAACAAGCTTAAAGCTAACACCCGTTAGCTGGTCAATGATATTGTCAATAGTTGTTTGATTCATCGTTATTACTGTTTTTTTTCCTTAAAATTCGTTATTTCTTTCAACTAGAATAAAAGGAAATGGCAATTTAAATCTAAAAACTGTATTAAGCAAAACACCGATCGCGCTCAAAACTCAATCGCAGAGGATGTTTGTCTTAGTTGTTAAAAATCGATCGCTTTGCTAAAAAAATCTTTATTTCCTTAAGTGGATGGATGATAGACGCGATCGCGTTTACAAAAAATAAAAAAAATGCTAGCTTACGGCGGATACATAACGATTTACATTCGGGCGCACGCCATGGGTCGGGGCCCAGGGGCGTTGCCGTAAGGCTTCTCGTAAGAGTACTACTTCGCCCTGATAACAATGCCCCGTCCCCTACAAGTTACTGATTTACTGTTTTTGGGCGCTCATTTGATGAATATTCCAGAACAAAGATAATCCCACGCCACCATCCACATAAATATACTGCCCCGTAACAAAACCACTGTCAGGCGAACACAGAAAAGCCACTAATGGCGCAACATCTTCAACCTGACCCCATCGACCCATTGGCGTTGCTTTAGGTGGCATTTGCTCGATGTAAGGAAATGTTTTGAGATATCCATCCCAGGCTTCCGTTTTTATGTAACCGGGCGCAACAATATTAACCGTTATACCTCGTGGCGCGATCGCGATCGCATAATGTTGAGCTAGTACTTCCATACCCGCTTTTGCCGCACCAGACATCGCATAAGCTTGACCTGGATGGCGAACGCCGTGAGAAGAAATTGCGACGACTCGACCCTGACCGTCAGCCATATATGTCAGCGCTTTTTCCATACACTTGATAAATGCTTTCGGATAAAGTTCTTGTGCTTCTTCGTATTGTTCAAATGTAAATTTACCAGGAAGTTGAGCAACGATCGCGTATCCAGCCAAACAAACCATTGCATTCAGTTGACCGTTAAATTCTTCTTTAATTGCTTCAAACAAAGCATCTATCGTTTCGGTTTTTTTAATATCGCCAGCCACCGTAACAACTTTAATATTCGCCTTTTCCAATTCATTTTTGGCAGCTTGTGCCGATTCGCGATCGCTATTGTATCCCAAAACAAGATTATATTCTTTAGCTGCTAATTCGCGAGCAATAGCAAGTCCGATACCGCGAGTTCCTCCAGTTATTAATGCAACTTTCATATTTTTGACCCCTATATTTCGTCATTCTAAATCTTTACTTCATCACTCATAATTCATAATTCATAATTTTTTTATTTAATTTGATTTTCCATCGCTGCCTAAATATTCTCGATAGCTACAAATTTTGTCGTCGCGAACGTCGAAAGAAACAGCCACTCGATTTTTGTACGGTTCTCCCCACATGATTCCCTCGTCGCAAAACTCAAAAACTACTGTAGTTTCGTTGCTGGTAATGCGATCTAAACTAATAGAAAGACCTTCAGGATAAGCTTGGTTAAAGTAATCGAAAAATTCTTTGGCGCGTTCTTTGCCAACATTTAACCCGTGAAATTTGCCGATAGGAAACCAGAAGGTAAAATCATCGCTCAGCATCTCTAAAAAAGGCTGCCATTGTCCCGTTGCTAACCCATTTTTAAAGTATTGAAAGGCTTTTTGGGCAACTTCCATCGTCTTCTGGCGGTTTTCTTCCATTAGCGATACCTCCTCGACAGAGTATTTCCTCTACTTAGATAATAATGAGGAATGACCCAATACAATGAGAAATATTTAATGGAAGTAATCCCCGCGATCGATTTATTAGAGGGCAAATGCGTGCGCTTGTATCAAGGAGATTACGCGCGATCGCAAGTTTTTAACGAAAATCCTGTCGAAGTTGCCAGAAAATGGGTAAATGAGGGAGCAACTCGCTTGCACGTCGTCGATCTCGATGGGGCAAAAGCTGGCAACCCCGTCAATTTAAAAGCAATAGAAGCTATTGTAAGAGCAGTATCGGTTCCGGTACAAGTCGGAGGCGGATTGCGCGATCGCGCTTCAGTCGATCGATTGCTCGCTCTGGGATGCGATCGCGCTATCTTAGGAACGGTAGCTGTCGAAAATCCTCAGTTAGTTTCTCAACTGTGTGCCCAATTCCCTGGTAAAATCGTGGCGGGAATCGATGCTCGCAACGGCAAAGTAGCAACGCGAGGCTGGTTAGAAACATCTCAAGTAGACGCTACCGAACTCGCGCTGGCAATGGCAAAGCAAGGGGTTGCAGCAATTATTTACACCGATATTCATCGAGACGGTACGTTAAGCGGCCCCAATCGCGAAGCTTTGCGAGAACTGGCGACCGCTGTCGAAATTCCCATTATTGCTTCTGGTGGCATTAGTTCGCTAACCGATCTTTTAAGTTTATTATCTCTCGAACCCGCAGGCGTAAAGAGCGTTATTGTCGGTCGCGCTCTTTATACGGGAGATGTCAATCTCGCCGAGGCCGTTCGCGCTGTCGGTCAGGGACGCTGGCAAGATGTAGGGCCCGATTTTGGTTCTTCAACCTTTGCTTAGTTAGATTTTTTGTTGAACGAAAGTGCGTCAGTCCCCACCCTCAGCAACGCGGGGTGGGGAAGGATAGCGCGGATGTGTAGCGAAGCGGAGCAACCAATTAATCTTTTGGTCTAGGCAGTCGCTTAATGTACTCTCTTAAGACTTGAGCCATACTAACATCTTTCTGATTTGCATAAGATTCAAGTTTTCTGTAATCTTCTTCTGAGAGCCTAATTTCTAATCTTCTATCCCTTGTCATATTACGTACAACTAACGTATAATTATACGATAGCGCCCGGAGGTCGATAACGCATGGCTATCAAAAGAATTACTTTTCGTCTTTATCCAAATAAAGCTCAAAACGATAAGCTTCATTATTGGAAAAAACTACATTGTCTGCTTTATAATGCTTGCGTTTATCACCGTAAAACTGAGTACAAAAAGTTCGGGAAAAATGTTAATTATTTCGACCAACAAAATAGTTTACCCGCTTTCAAAGAATGTTGGCACGAGTATAAAGAACTAGGTAGCCATGCACTTCAAGCAACTGTTAAACGTGTCGATTTTGCTTTCCAAAGATTTTTTAAACTCAAATCTGGGTATCCAAAATTTAAGTCTTCTCGAAGATATAAAGGTTGGACTTATCTTGATAAAGCAGGTTGGTCTATAGAATCTAATGGCCATCATGGGTTTTTAAGTTTAAGCAATTTAGGAAAGATTAAAATACGGGGGAAAGCTAGAGATTGGGGCGTTCCAAAAACTTGCACAGTCATGTTTAAGCAAGGCAAGTGGTACGCGAGTCTTACGGTAGAATGCAACCCTACTCGTTATCAAACAGATACAGGTGCTATAGGTCTAGATTTTGGGACTTTTCAAGCAGTTGCCGATAGTAATGGTAATTTAATCGAGAATCCTAGATTTTTAAAAGCTGCTCAAGAAAAGATTAATAAAGTCGCCAAAAAATTTAGACGTAAACGTAACCCTAAAAAGGGAGTTAAAGCATCTAGAAGATGGAGAAAAGCAGCTAGAAAAGTTGGAAAAATTCAATCTTCGGTAGGTAGAAAAAGACAAGATTGGCAACATAAAGTAGCAGTAGAGATAGTTAGCTGTAATAGCCTCATTGCTACAGAAAGGCTTAATCTTAAAGGGATGACTCGTAAATCTATTGGGAAGAGAAAGAAACAAAAATCGGGATTAAATAGGTCTATTCTTGATGTGGGAATAGGAAACTTAAAATCCTTGATTAACTATAAAGTTACTGAAGCTGGCGGTTTGTATATAGAAATCTCGACTCAGAAAGTTAAACCTTCTCAAACTTGTCCCAATTGCGGTCATCAAGAAAAAAAGACATTGGCAGAACGAGAACATCATTGCGAAAAATGCGGCTATCGTTGTGATAGAGATGTCGCCGCAGCAATAGTAATGCTTAATTATGCTAGGGGTATGGAACGTGCCTCTTTAGTCGTGGAGTCGCCTAGCTCTACCTCGTGCGGAAGTATGAGGCAACTAGGGGCGTTGAGACGACAGAAACGTCAATCTCAGGCGCAGCCTGATTGACGTAGTTCATATAGTTATTAAGCAAACACATCTATCGCGATTTTTAGCTCTAGAATTCAAACTCGTAAATCAAAAAGCTCGCTGACTTTACTTGTCGCCATAGAGAGAGCAAGTAAAGCTGATTCTACAGAGGAAACACTAAATTATGGATCTTTCAAACTCAAACACTGTCAAAAATTTGTCAGATGCTTTTGCAGGAGAGTCGATGGCAAATCGCAAGTATTTATTTTTTGCGGAAGTTACTCGTCAGTTGGGAATGCCAGAACTCTCTAAATTATTTCGCGAGACGGCGAATCAAGAAACCGAACACGCTTTTGCTCACTTTCGCTTGTTGCATCCCGAACTAGTAGTAGGCGATATGTCTTCTTTGACCGAAGAACAAAAGAAAGCGATCGCATCTCGTTGTCTAGAATTAGCAATTGAGGGAGAAACCTACGAATACACTACAATGTATCCTAACTTCGCTGCCGATGCCAGACGCGATCGCGATGGTGCTGCGGTTACAGAATTTGAACAGCAAGAGGCAGAATCTCGCGAACACGCCGCTATTTTTCGCAAAGCAGCAAGCAACTTCGGTTTCTTAGTTCATATTGAAAACCATCACGCTCGCCAGTACACTGAAGCTCTCCAATCGCTCGACGGGATGGCCCCTCCAGCTAAAGCAGCGACACAAAAATGGATATGTCGTCAGTGTTCGATGATTTACGATCCTGTTGTCGGCGACCCCGATTCTGGTATCGCTCCTGGAACGCCATTTGATGCAATTCCCGACGATTGGCACTGTCCTATCTGTAAAGCTCAGAAAAAGATGTTCGTTCCTTACCACGAGGCTGTAGCTGCTTAGATTATCGAAAATTTTGGGTTTAAAACCCCGCCCTTCTATGGCGGCTTTAAAGATGTTAAACTAGTATCAGCCAATGCGCCCAGATGCGCCAAGTGAGGCAAGATTGGTGTTCCGCCATTCAGAATGCATGACCAAGATGAAATACCTGACTAACAGGGGCTACATAGTCTGAGAATGGAAAATCACAACATACTTTAAAGTATTTCTGTCTGCTGTCGGACAGCCAGTGGACGTTAAACAGACGCTCGTAGAGGGGAATCTGGACGGGACTTTAAGCCAGAGATGACTTAAAGTTAGACAAACCTGATGAAACAAGAATCCCCGACCGTTCACGGCGGGGAGTGTCAAATCGTTATTCTTAGACGGGCGAACGATCGTTCGCCCCTACTGGTCACTGATAATTGTTAAAAGCGATCGCGATCGCTTAATTTTGAGTATTGCATCAATCTTTAAAAACTGTAAAGTCACATTTTTTGAGTGCGAACCTCACAGCAGTACTTCAAAAAATCCCCGAATATAGAAACTGTAAGTTCGCTATTCGAGGCAAATCAAAATGAATTCTATCTTCAGTTCCGATAAAAACTTAGAAACATCTCTGTTAAACTTGCTAGAACGCTACACCCTAGAAGATGTTGTTGCAACGCTTTCTAAATATACTAATATGCAAGCCGAGCTTGCCAAAATTTTAGAACAAACTCAAGCTGCGGCTAAATGGGAACATCAAGCAGAAGCTTTACATATTGCTTCTGAAATGCTTGATGAAGTTTACGACGAAGAACTTTACTATTTGGTTTACTAAGCTAAAAATCGCTCATAGTTTCTCAAGTAAACTAAACTCTTTTTTAATTGTTGGAGTTAAAATTCTATTGTCTAACAGCGATTTCAACCTTAATAATCTACTTTTTAGAGAGATTTTGGATTTCTTAGCAATTCCGTAATAAATATTTTCGCCATTGTTAATGATGTAAACCGCTCCTTTAAAAGGAAGCGACTCTAAATATATCCCCTTTGCTGCTAGCGTTTGTTCGAGTTGCTTGTGACGATAAGCTTTAAATAAACGATCGCGAGTTTCGCTATCGTTGCTATCTATATCATATAAATCTTTTCTTAAAATATTACTCGTTCCGCAATAGTGATGAAACGCTTTTCGCATCACTTTAATGAAAACACTATTTTCTTGATAGCAATAACCATTAGTAATAAACCAGCCCGGACAATTGGGATAATGGCTAACATATTCAGCCAATCGATCGCTAACGCGATCGTCTGCATCTACTAACATGATATGAGTAGTATCTTTTAGCTTTTTAGCGTAAAGAATACCTGTGAGCATTTTTTGAGTGCGATCGCGTTCTTTTGTATACCCCTTTTCTACCCCAGGAATCGGAAAATTATCGACTAAGTAAATAACGTTAGGATGACTGTAGCTTATGTCAGGCTTAGCATTGCAAACAACTATTATCTTAAAATTAGGATTAGTTTGATTGCATATCGATTTTAGAGTTTTTTCACAAAGAAAACTGACATTTTTCCAAGATTTAGAGACTTGAGGGCTTTTGAGCGGAATAATAAATACTAACATCAGACCACCTCGCTTGCTTCCGAGAATTAATTAACCTTTTTCAAAAAATAATGGAAAAATTTGATGATTTTTGCTTGTTTTTTGAGAAACGAATCTAACAGTTTATCGAAAAAATGTATAAATATAGGTAAATTATAAATTATAAAAATTAGAAATTTCAGTGCGATCGCTCGTTTAATGATAAATAATTTTGTCCAAAAATCTCAGCGCGACAAACCGTAGCAACTCCCTTAATAAATCCTGCGATCGGTACGGCGAGTAATAATCCTAAAATTCCAGCCACTTGCACGCCGACGAGTAAAGCGACTAAAATCCAAACGGGATTGAGTCCGGTAAATCCAGCTAACAAACGAGGCGCAATAATATTTTCAATGATTTGTTGAATAATAACAGTTACGATTATTACTGTTACGCCCAATTGAAAACTTTTGAGTGCCATTAATAAACTAATAGCAGTAATACTAACCCCCGTTCCGAAAGGAAAAAGTGCCATAAAGCCAACAAATAAACCAAATAATAAAGCAAA
Organism: Candidatus Altimarinota bacterium; assembly: GCA_012031035.1. GTDB lineage: Bacteria > Cyanobacteriota > Cyanobacteriia > Cyanobacteriales > Microcystaceae > Hydrococcus. The sequence goes on from JAAUUT010000123.1 coordinate 13,984, forward strand.
AGGCACTTGCAAGACGATAAACGCGATCGTCATCGACAATCCCACGATCGCAGCTAAAGAAGCTTGTCCGATAAAATAATTGTGGAAATTTTGTTGTAGTAATTGTCGAAATACCAAACCATAAGGTTGGGGAAACCACTCAAAAATCCCGTCCCAGAGTGAGTTTCCTTGTACGAGTAAATAAAAGGTCATCACCAAAATAAAGATGAGATTTAAGACACTACCGAGGGTGATGACGACAAAACCGAAAATTTGCCCCGTCAAAGATTGTAATTGTTCGGCGATGCGTTCTGTTAATTGAGTAGCTAAACCTCCTAAATTCAGGGGCAATTTGCGTCCTACTGCCCAGCGATCGAAACTTTGGATCTGTTGGCTGCTAGACTCGATCCAGGTAGGTAGTCTGGCAATCAGTTCGTTAAACTGCCAAATGAGTGCCGGGCCCAGAGTAAGACCGAGAAACAAAATGAGCAACAAAGCAAACAAAACCACCAACAAAATAGCTTGGTTGCGTTTAGTTCCACGTACACAGAGAAACCTAACGGGATAGTTCAGGACAAAAGCGAGAAGATTAGCAGTAATAAAGATAGTAATGAGAGACTGAAAATATTGAAAAACCATTAAAAAAACCCAGCCATTGAGAACGATCAGAGGAAAAGCTAATCCCCAGACTACCCAACGAGGTAATTGATTCAGGATTTTAACCGCTCTTTTTACTCTCATTGACCTATCATCTCCCATTTTTGGAGAAGCTATATGCAATCAGTTGACTTTACTACTTTAACGGCTGCTTGTGCCGAACTTAGAACTCAATGGCTGCCTGCCCGCATCGAACAAGTTTATCAGCGCGATCGCTATACAATTGCCTTAGCATTGCGTACCCTCGATAGACGGGGTTGGTTAACGTTATGTTGGCATCCCCAAGCGGCGAGAATTTGTTTGGGAGACGCACCCCCCCGAACTCCCGATACGTTTACGTTTAGCGACCAGTTGCGCCATCAGTTGAATGGGTATGCCTTGATGGCGATAAATGCGATCGCGCCTTGGGAGAGAGTGATTGATTTACAATTTGCCAAACGTCCTGGCGATCCTCTCCAATGGCATCTGTACGTTGAAGTTATGGGTAAATATAGCAATATTATCCTAACTGAAGCGAGCGATCGGATCGTTACGGTTGCTCATCAAGTAACGGCGAATCAATCTAGCGTCCGTACCGTCGAAACCGGAAAATTTTACGAACTGCCACCCATCCTGACGGGAAATTTGCCGAATTTGAACGAAACGCAACAAAGATGGCAAGAAAGAGTCAGTCTCATTCCTGGTGGGATTCAACGTCAATTACTCAACAGCTATCGCGGTTTGAGTCCTACTGTTGCCCGTTCTCTCATCCAAGCGGCTAATCTTGAACCCGAACAAACGACAGATACGCTAAGCGATACCGACTGGCAAAAGCTATTTGGGTGCTGGCAAGAATGGTTGCAAATGTTAGAGAAGGATGACTTTAAACCTGGATGGACAAAAGACGGTTATACAGTGTTGGGATGGGGCACGATACAAAACGTTGAAAGCGTCCAAATCCTTCTCAATAGCTATTATACGGCTCAACTCGAACGAGAAACGTTTCAACAGTTACACCATCAACTTACGCAAAAGATCGGCAATTTCTTGCAAAAATTGCGTCTCAAAGCCGATACATTTCAAAAACGCTTGCAGCAGTCGAAGGAAGCCAATAGTTATCGCCAACAAGCGGATTTATTAATGGCGAACCTGCATCAGTGGAAACCTGGAATGAAAGTTATAACGCTTGAAGATTTTGAAACGGGAAAACCCATCGAAATTGCCCTCAACCCAGAAAAAAATGGGGTGCAAAATGCCCAAGCTTTCTACAAGCAGCATCAAAAACTCAAACGCGCTAAAGGTGCTGTAGAACCTTTATTACAAGAGGTGCAATCCGAAATTGAGTATCTAGAACAAGTAGAAGCTAGTTTAAAACAACTCGACGGTTATACTAATCCAGAAGATTTACGAACTTTAGAAGAAATTCGCGAGGAACTCATCGCACAGAATTATTTAGAAACGTCTCAACAGCGAACTCGAAATACTGATAGCGACTCCGAACCCCTTCGCTATAAAACTCCCTCTGGCTTTCAATTGTGGGTTGGCAGGAATAACCGACAAAACGATCTCCTCACTTTCCGCACGGCAGGAGATTACGATATCTGGTTGCACGGTCAAGAAATCGCCGGATCTCACGTTTTGTTGCGCTTAGAACCTGGATCGGTTCCCGATGAAGCCGATTTACAGTTTGCTGCCGATTTTGCTGCCTATTTCAGCCAAGCGCGGGGAAGCGAACAGGTTCCCGTCGTCTACACCAAACCTAAATACGTCTATAAACCCAAAGGTGCTAAACCAGGTATGGTTATCTACAAGCACGAAACGATACTTTGGGGATACCCACATAAAGTAAAACTATACCTAATGACTCATGAATAAAATCGAAAAATTTATCTTTTTTACATAGGTGGGTATAGTCTGTTACAATTTATATAGAGAAATCTTAAGAACTGACGAATTGGGAACGCGCAGCTTATGATTTCCTCTTCAGAGCAACAACAAAAATTTATTATAAAACTGCCAGCGATCGCGGTCGCTGGTTTTTATTATTGTTCTTGTGCGATCGCAATTGGAATTCAAGCTAGACCAAATATCCTTCTAATTTTTCCTTAAATATTTTCCTTTTTTCTGTATTTTGTTGGTTCTCCACAGATAACTCGATTTGAGGCGATCGCGCTTCCTAAACATTCGCGGTTCTGGGTACTCTTTCGACAGCACAAATTTAATTAACCGCAATTTCAGTTTATAGTACTAGCATCAATGGTTAATAGCGATCTCCTAAAGATTTTAACTTCTCAATCAGAAACGCCAATAATGAGATCTCGAACATTAGATCCATCCAGATTAGCACTTTGAATTTTGCGAGTATCGCGATCTGTCCAATACATTTTTCCTCTAGCAATATCTAACGCAATGCCATGAGGTTTGCGCAGTCCGTTTCCTTGACTGACTAAAATCTCTACTGGAGTTCCATTTAGAGAACTTCTCTGAATAGTTCCCGCGTCTTCATCAGTCCAATAGATTTTATTACTGGTAAGATCGAGAGCGAGTTCGGCTGGATTTTTTAATCCCGTTAACAAGATTTCTGTATCCGTTCCATCAAGATTTGCTCGCTGGATTGTCTTAGCATCCCCGTCAATCCAGTACATTTTTCCCCTTCTGAGATCGAGTGCAACATCTCTTGGTTTTTTGACATTAGTTGTAGTCAAAAATTCAACTCTAGTGCCATCTAATTCGGCGCGCAGGATTCTAGGCGGACCAGAGTTAACCCAGTAAAGCTTACCACCAACATGGTCTACCGTAATCCCTTCAGGATTGCCAAAATCTTCCGTATCCCCAGATAATATAATTTCGAGCCGACTGCCATCGAGTAAACTAGCGCGTTGAATTTTGTTTTGTCCCTTATCTGTCCAGTAAATTTTACCTCTTCTAAGATCGAGAGCAATATCCATCGGATTATCTAAACCCGACATGACCAAAGTTTCAGTCCCAGTTCCGTCCAAATTTGCCCGTTGAACTAACTTACCATCATCATCGATCCAGTACATTTTACGATTGAAGGGATCGATCGCAATACTTCTCGGACTCTTCAAATTAGCAACTGGAAAAGCAGCAATCCAAGAAACATTTGGAGATTCTAGCTTATTCTCGATAAGCGGAGAATAGCGATTATCGCTCAAAGCATTACCTGCAAAAAGACTACCTAAAACAATAAAAATGGAAATAAA
>JAAUUT010000023.1 GCA_012031035.1 Candidatus Altimarinota bacterium
TATAATGATAACTAAGCTCTACAAACAGTTATTCGCTCGTAAAATCTTCAGATTTTTGCCTTGGGAATCGCATCAGATTAGGATTCAAGCAGAATAAGCTTTATACAATTTTCGGAGATGTCTAATAGATAATCTAAGTAATGCACTGGTGTTAGGCGTTCATCCCATTGGCAGCGCTACAGATTATCAAATCGATGAATTTCCTAGTTATTTAACGGATAAAATTGATGGACTCGAAAACATAGGAAATAGCGAACAGCCTAACCTAGAAAGATTGTTACTTCTAAAACCCGATCTAATTTTAGGTTTGAATCGTCCTCATGGCTCGGTTTATCCACTGCTCTCAAAAATTGCTCCAACTGCACTATATGATTGGAAAAGCGATGAAACTTGGCAAGATCAATTCAATTTTGTCGCTGATGTACTAGGAAAACAAGAAGCTGCTCAAAAAGCTTGGGATCGATACTATCAAAGAATTGAAGAACTGAAACTTGCTTTGGGCGATCGCTATCAAAATAAAACCATTTCCTTTGTCTATTATTACTATGGTCGCTTGGGAAGCGAAACAAAAAACTCATTCATCGGGTCTATTCTCAATGATGTAGGGTTACAACGTCCTCCGTCGCAAGATGTTGTCGTTCCTTATGGTTCTATTGATTTTTCTGAAGAAGCATTAGAGAAAGCGGATGGTGATTTTCTGTTCGTAACCACCTTCACAGATAATGATGAAAAAAATCTTCAACAACTTCTACAAAAACCGCTTTGGAAACAACTCAAGGCAGTTCGACAAAATCGCGTGTATTTTGTCGATAACTTTACCTGGGTAGGTTGGAATTTATTTGCTGCTGATGCAGCGATCGATGACCTCTTTAAGTATTTAGTTTCTCGTTGAGTTAAAAGATACTAAGCCTTCTGTCCCTGAGTAAAAATTTGTAATCGGGAGCGATCGCACGATCGCAGATTGAAAACTCAACGATCGACAGACGATCTTAGTTTTAAGCTTACAGTAAGCTAGAATTTTACTACCAAGAAAACTATGTCTTGGATTTCTTTTTGCGATCGCCTAGAAGAATTGCCATTAATTCTGGCAGGGCCAAACTTGCAGCAGACCTCATCAGAATCGGTGACAGTTTGGGTTGCGTTCAAAGAATCTTGTCGCGTCACCCTGCAAGTTTATGAAACTGCCAACAACGGCAAGGATATCGCTCGCTTGGTACTTGTGGGAGAACAAACGACTGTTGCCCTCGGTCAATCCCTGCACGTCGTTGCCGTAACCGCTCAATTTTCTTCGGGCAATCGCTTGCATTGCGGTCAAATTTATGCTTATGACCTGAGTTTGCAACCTTGTCATAGTTCGAGCAATTGCCAAACCTTAGCCCAAGCTTTAACGTCTCCTAGTTTTCCTCTCGTCCCGATTAGCTATTTTTCGCATCAACTCCCGACGTTTTCCTTACCGCCGGAAGACCTCAATCGAGTGCGACTCGTACATGGGTCTTGTCGCAAGTTACACGGGAAAGGATACGATACGTTGCCTATTTTAGATAGTTTAATCGAAAAAGATGCAGCCTTGCCCGATAATCGACCCCATCAAGTTTTCTTAACGGGCGATCAAATCTATGGCGATGATGTTGCCGATCCCTTGCTGTGGGCGCTTACTGAAGTTGGCGATCGCTTGCTCGGTTGGGAAGAGAAGTTACCCTTATTACCCTCCACAACCAACGCGACTCATCTGACCCCAAAACAGATGAAACCAGGACAACGCAGTCAAATTGCCTGCCAACAAGCCGGATTGACAGCAGGCATTCGCCACAAAGCAGAATATGCCAAAAGTCATTTATTCGGTTTGGGGGAATATTACGCAATTTACCTATTTACCTGGTCGCAAGTTTTTTGGTCGCAGCCTTTTCCCAAAGGACGCGAAATTTGTGAAGACAAAAAAACCGCTAAACGATGGGATGAAGAATTAAAAGACTTACAACAGTTTGCTAGTACGGTTTGGAAAGTACGACGCGCCCTTGCCAATATTCCTACCTACACCATCTTCGACGATCATGATGTTAGCGACGACTGGAACTTAAATGAAGCTTGGTGTTTGCGGGTACTGGGCAAACCTTTAGGGCGGCGCGTCGTCCGCAATGCTTTACTAGCTTATGCTATTTTTCAAGGCTGGGGAAATACGCCAGAACAATTTCAAGAGGGGCAATCGGGCGCTAAACTGCTAAAAGCAGCTAGGGATTGGTCGGTATCGGCGGGAGAAGATGAAAAAGCTGGGGAGGCGATCGCGCGTTATTTAGGTTTACCCGAATCCGATCCCTCGACAGGTCTTCCTAAAATGCGTTTGGATAGAGATGTTTGGATTTTGGATCGTTCCCCAGAAGCGCTGACTTGGCATTATACGATAAGACAAGCGAATTATGAGGTTATTGTTTTAGATACTCGTACTTGGCGAGGCTACCCCAAACATGGCAATGCGATCTCGCCGCCTATGTTACTCTGTCCGAGTGCGTTTGAGCGACAATTGCGATCGCCATTACAGGAAACCGACAAATCGAAAATTGAAGCAACTTTAGTCATTGCACCGACGAATATTTTTAGCTTAAAGGCGATCGATTGGATTCAAAAGTGGCAATTAAAGCAAGGAAAGGTTTTCAATTCTGATGTCGGAGACGGTTGGAATATCAATCATGCTGCGAAAGCAGAGTTATTAGCCACACTTTTTGAGAAGCGCGATCGCATTATCGTTCTTTCTGGTGACATTCATTACAGTGCAGCGATTCGTCTCGATTATTGGTCGCATCTTACCAACAAATCGCATCTTTTAATCCAATTAACGACAAGCGCTTTGAAAAATTCTGAGTTGATGACTCAATTGATTCATACTAAACTTAAATCCTTTTTATTCCCAGAACGCAAGCGCTACTGGATTGGTTCGATCGATCCACCCGATGAGAAAGAAGTTAAAAAACTTGAAGATGAAGATCGTTCTTTATCCGATTGGGAATGTCGTCTTCAATGGATTCATCGTCAACCTTTACAGCTTCCTCAATGGGGGAAAAATCTTTCGTGGTTAAAGGAGCAAAAGCGATCGACGCTTTGGCACTGGCTGCTAAATTTGGTTCAATGGCTGTGGCAAAATCGCTGGTTTCAAGATGGCAAAGAAGTCGTTGGTTTGAATAATTTAGGCTATATCCAGTTTATTTGGTCTGACAATCCGAGCGATCGCGCAGTCATTCAAGATAACTATTGGTATACTTCTTGGGGTCGTCCTCGTATTGCTTTGAGCCGATTTAAAGTTTTATTTAAGGAAATTGGGGATTAAGCAACAGCGATCGGCAAACAGTTGTCGGTAGAGACGAGGCGGGCTTTATATCGCGTCTGGGAAGGAAGTCGGAAGTTGTTCGTCAAGATAATACTGATAACTAAAAAAGGGATTTTCCCCTATAAGTTATATCAATAATTAGATTAAATTCCCGCTCGACCTCAAACCCTTCCCCTCTCTTCCAAGGAGAGGGGAGCAGATCGAACTTAGGAGTTTAGATCGATCGCAATGGGTTTGACTTCCCAAATTTCCTTGCAATATTCGCGAATGGTGCGATCGCTAGAAAACTTACCCATGCGGGCTGCATTGAGGATTGACATTTGCGTCCATTTATGAGTATCGCGATAGGTTTGAGAAACTTTCTCCTGACAGTCAGAATAAGCTTGATAGTCAGCAAGAAGCATATAGGGATCGCTGTAGAGAAGCGAATCTACAATGGGTTTGAACAAATCGCGATCCCCGTGACTGAAATAACCGCCTTCTATGCGATCGATAACGCCTTTGAGGTCGGCATTATTTTCGTAGTAATGTTTGGGGTTGTATCCGTCAGCTTTGAGCGCATAAACCTGTTCGGCGGTTAAGCCAAACAGGAAGAAATTTTCTGCGCCTGCTTCTTCGCGGATTTCAATGTTAGCGCCATCGAGCGTCCCAATTGTCAGCGCCCCATTCATGGCAAATTTCATGTTGCCAGTTCCCGATGCTTCTTTCCCTGCGGTCGAAACTTGCTCGGATAAATCGGCGGCTGGGTAAATGCGATGTCCCAAAGAAACGCTAAAGTTGGGCAAGAAAACAACTTTGATGCGACCCCGCACGTCTGGGTCTTTGTTTACCACTTCTCCAACCGCGTTGACGAGCTTGATAATCAACTTAGCCATAAAGTAGCCTGGGGCTGCCTTCCCGCCAAAAATAAAGGTTCTTGGTAGAACGTCGATACTGGGATTTTGCTTGATGCGGTTGTAGAGGCTGATAATATGCAGCACGGCTAAATGCTGGCGCTTGTATTCGTGGATGCGCTTGACTTGTACGTCAAAGAGCGAATTGATATCTACCTCAAGCCCTTTAACTTTGAGGATGTAGGCGGCGAGGGAGCGCTTATTGTCTTGTTTAATTTCTCGCCAGCGATCGCAAAATTCGCTATCATCGATAAACTTCTCGATGCTTCTCATTTCATCGAGATCTTTAAGCCAGCGATCGCCAATTTTTTCGCTAATCAAGTTAGACAGCTTGGGATTGCTCAACAAAATCCATCGGCGCGGCGTAACTCCGTTAGTTTTGTTAAAAAACTTCTCCGGCCAGAGTTTGGCAAAATCTTTAAGAGTATCTTTTTTAAGTAAGTCGGTATGCAGTGCCGCAACGCCATTGATTGCATGACTTCCCACACAAGCTAAATGAGCCATGCGAATCTGCTTGCGCTCTCCTTCCTCAATCAACGAGAGACGACCGAGCAATTCGTCATCGCCTGGGAACCAAGTCCGCACGTCCTCAAGAAAACGATGGTTGATTTCGTAGATAATTTCGAGATGTCTGGGAAGGAGTTTGCCAAATAGATCCACCGACCAACGTTCTAGCGCTTCTGGCATCAAAGTATGGTTGGTGTAAGCAAAGGTTTTTTGGGTAATTTTCCAAGCCGTTTCCCAATAATAGCCGTATTTATCGACTAACAACCGCATGAATTCCGCGATCGCAACGGCGGGATGAGTATCATTGAGTTGGATAGCAACCTTATCGTAGAAGTTATCCAAACTCTTGTTAGCGCGTAGGTGATAGCGAATGAGATCCTGTAGTGAGGCTGAGACAAAGAAATACTGCTGTGCGAGGCGCAATTCTCGTCCTGCGGGGGTGTTGTCGTTGGGATAAAGGACTTTCGAGATCGTCTCTGCATCCATTTTCTCGGCGACAGCGCGATCGTATTGTCCGGCATTAAACGCATCAAAATCGAAGTCTTGGCTTGCCTCAGCCTTCCACAGACGCAAGGGATTGACGGTATTGGTTTGATATCCCGGTACGGGGGTATCGTGGGGAATGGCGATAATTTTGCGCTCTGGAATCCAAACTACTTTGTCATAGCCTCTCTCATCGTGGAAAATTTCTGTATGTCCTCCTAAGAGGATCTCGACGGTTTCATCTGGACGAGCGAGTTCCCACGGATTGCCAAAACGCAGCCAGTTATCGGGGACTTCTACTTGCCAGCCATCTTGAATTTTTTGATGAAAAATACCGAATTCGTAGCGAATGCCATAACCGATGGTGGGAATTTCCAACGAGGCGAGGGAATCCAGAAAACAAGCGGCTAGCCGTCCCAAACCGCCATTGCCCAAACCTGGGTCGGGTTCTTGTTCGAGTAACTCATCGAAGTTAATTCCTAACTCTTCAACGACTTGGCGCATTTTGTCATAGAGTCCCATATTGATGAGATTATTCCCCAAATGGCGACCCATGAGAAACTCGGCGGAGAGATAGCAAACTAATTTTGGCTGTTTACTTTTATACGTTTCAACCGTTTTGAGAAAGCGCTGCAAAATGCGATCGCGCACGGTATAAGCAACCGCTACATAATAATCATAGAGACTTGCTTCTGCTTTACCGATTCCTTGCAAATAGAAAAGATTATCGAGAAAAGCACGTTTGAGCGTTTCTATACCCATCCCCGTGCGGTCGTCTTCTATTTGTATCTTGGTAGAGTCTGCTAAAACCCCATCAACTTCTGAAATGTAAGATTTCTCCATAGTCATTCGTTCTTTAAAATAATGCCAGTGCCCTGTCTGAAAAAATCAGAAGATAATCGACAGCATAAACGATAAATCCTCTAGGTGGGGTTCATCCTTTACGCTTTCTTTATAACCAAATGTACTCTTAGGCGCGATCGCATCCTATATTCAAATTCTTTACGCTTTATCCGATTTTTTATTTCTATTTTGTTTAATAATTGCTTCAGCTTCGTCAATAGGCGTATCGTTGCGAAAATGAATCGCGTTTTCAGACGGACGAGAAAATAATTCCTCTAAAGCCTCTAGATCGCCTCTAATTAGCTAAAACATATTCTTTTAACTTTGTACGAGACATTTCATAATTCATAATTTATCATTCATAATTTTTATAAAGATGTTCCCTCAATGCAAGCGCCTTCTAAAATCGTTCCATCGCATACCGCTTGTTCGACTTGAGCGCACAACAAATTCGCTTTTGTTAAATTCGTACCTCGTAAAATCGCACCGTTTAGGTTTGCTTCTTCTAAATCAGCTTGTAAAAGATCTGCTCCCGATAAATTAGTATTACTCAGATCTGCCCCATCTAGCTTAGCGCCTATCAGCGTCGCTCCCCGCAAATCTGCGCCTCGAAAATCCGCGCCGCTTAAGTCTAGGTAATTGAGGATAGCGCCGCCAAGAAACGCTCCTGCAAAGCTAATTTGAATCGAGCGCACGTCTAAGAGAATTGCGCCTCTCATGTCAGCATTGCGACAATCGGCTCCCGTTAAATCGGCTCCCGTTAAGTCTGCGCCTCGCAGGTTAGCCCGTAAGGTTGCGCCTTGTAAATTAGCTCCCGTGAGCGTAGCACCGGTTAAATTGGCTTGGGATAAATCGACATTGGCTAATTGTGCGCCTGCTAAATCGACTCCCGCGAGGTTAGCATGGACGAGGTTTTTTAGTTTACCCTGACGGATAGCGGTTATGTCTAAAGTTAGGCGATCGCTCATTACTGACAACTACTTTAAATTTTGCATCTTTACAATGTCTAATTTCACACGAAAAGCGATCGAGCGAGTCATCTTACTGCTTCTGTTTTAGCAGTATCGGGTTTCGTTACTTCTTCTAACCAAACAATAGGAATTTGACTGGGACGACTGGGTAATTGCATCATTCCGATTTCCGCAAGGCGAATTACCGTCGTCAAGGATTCTACTAAAGCAGGATCGAAACGAGTCCCGCTAGCTTCTCGACATTTTTCTAAAGCTTCCGTTATACTCAAAGCTGCCCGTTCTCCCCTCGGCTGAGTCAGTTTTTGAAATTCTGCTACTAAACCCAAAATTCTTGCTTCTAGGGGGATTTCTTCGCCTCTTAATCCATCTGGTTTGCCGCTACCATCCCAATGTTCTAGATGATGTAAGATAATGTTGGTTACGGGAGTGAGTTCGGGCATTGTAGATAATAGTTTAGCTCCCAGTGAAGCGCGATCGCGCCAAAAAGCTAAACTTGCGTCATCTAACCGATTGGAAGTGTGGGTAAAGACTTCTATAGGGGCTTCTGCTAAACCGATACGAAATAGCAGTCCCGCCAGTCGCAATCGTCTTAGTTTAAGCGTTGGTAACTCAAGAATTTGTCCGACGGTTTCTGCTAAAGCCGATACTTGAAGCGAGGCGACGGGATTATCTTTATCTCTTTCGTCTACTCGTTGCGCCATCCTCAGAAATGCCTGTAATTTATTAGCAGATAAATTTCGATTCAGTTTTAGGGCTTGTCCTTCCAATTCTGCTAACTCGCGCGTCTGACGGTTAACGGTGACTAATTGTTGTTGGCTGGTCTGCAAGTAGGTTACGATACGAGCGACAACGCCTGTAAGATCGATTGTCATATCTCCAGGAGTTGCAGCAATTTTTTCTTGCAATTGAACGAGGCGATCGCATAATGAATTATCGTAGGAGCACATCCGTTCGATGAGAATTGTGGCGGCTTTCTCGACTAAAATGCGATCGAATGTCCATAATCCATAAAACTTTCTCTCGGTATCGGTTTTCGGCTGGCTATCCGCGCGGTATTCTTCTTCAGAAAGTTCGTGACACAGCACCATTGCTGCATAGTTGGGGGCGAGAATAATTAAATTCCACTCGTTAACTAAGCTATCGGTTTCGTTTAAATGCACCAGAGATACATTCTCTTCTTGTCCGGTTTTGTGAGTCGCAAAACCACTATCCGCCACGGCAGCGATCGCAATATGATTAGAATGTTGTGCGATATCAAAATAGCGATCGGCTTCTTGTAAATACCATTTACCTTGCTGAAACGTTACGAGGACTAGTGGTTTCTGGTCGGTTACTCGACTGCTAGCCTGCAAGATATGATCTTCTAGGGCATGACACAGAGCAACCAACGTATTCTTAAAATATACGCCGTAGCTAGGAGGAAGTTGACCGTTGGGAAGGTCGGCTTTGAGTTGGTTAAGCGTTGACTCTGGTTGCATTGTCTATGGAATTATCTTAAAAAAATGCGATCGCCTCGCTGCGACTTCTAACTAGCTTAAAATAAAAAAAGCTTATTTGGATGATTAGTTTAATTGGAATTAAGCGATCGCGCCTTCAAATTAGTTACTAAATTTAGGCAACAGACCTCGAACAAATCTTTTGCTAATTTCGCATCAGACGTAAATTTCTAATTTTCATCATTCATCATTCATCATTCATCATTTTAAAGCCATTCTATCTGTCGTGCTTCTTCGGGTAAGATAGCTTCTTTTTGTCCGGTCGTTCTTGCTTGAAAACCAATAAGATCGATCGGTGTTTTAATAAGATCGATCCCGCTAGCTTTTCCGATCGCTAATTTAGCACTATCTCTAGGTAATTCTTTGAGCAACCACCGACTAATCCGATATAGCGATTCTTTTAAGGTTAATTCTCGCATCAAAGACACGCCGTATAATTGATGCAAGTATTGATTCGACGTACCGTATCGCCGCCATTGACTTTGAAAATCTTGCAAATTCGAGCGATGTCGGTGACGAATAATTGCTTGGGGCGCATATTCTAATTTATAGTCGGTTTGTTGTTGAATTCTCCAACAAATATCGGCATCACCACCCGTGGTTAGGTAGGGACGGAACAATCCTACTTTTTCAAAAACTTGCTTGCGAATAGCAAGATTAGCGGTTTGTCCGTAAGGTAAAAATGTATGTTCTACAAGCCATTTTTGAGCCATAAGCTGGCATCTTTCGGCATATTGTTCTAAAAAAGTATTTCCAGGTAAAGCCGCTAATTCGCCGACTACAATCCCAACAGTGGAGTTAGAAAAAGGGAGCGCTATTTTTTCAATCCAATCGGGCAAAGGACGGCAATCTGCATCTGTAAATACTAAAATTTCTCCATTTGCGACTCTTATCGCGTTATTTCGAGCCGCGTAGGAACGTTTGAATCTTGTTTTCCGTCAGGTGTACGAATGGTTATTTTTTCAGTAGGGTGACTAGCAGCAGCGTTTTCTAGGACTTGTGCCGTGCGATCGCTGCTGTTATTATCTACGAGAAGATATTCAACGAGATCGCGCGGGTAAGTTTGTGCTTCCAAGCATTCCAGTAATCCAGGTAAATCCGCTTCGCCATTATAAATCGGCACGACAACCGATACTTTTGGCAAGAAAACGTCCTCAGACCCGCTATCTTCTACCCTGTGAGACATCATAAAGTTTCAAAGCTAATCATTTTTTAAATTTGCAGCCAAAACGAAAGGTCTCTTTGAATCAAATCCTGTAATCTTAAAATATCTTCGCGATAAAATTCAATTAGTTTTTGGCGATCTTCTGCTGATAAGGGAGCTTGCTTTTTATCTTGCGAGTTGAATTTGATTAAACTCTGACGTAAATTTTTTCTAGACTTAGATGGTAAGATATATTTAGCTATTTTAGCAATAGACGATCTAATAAAATTTGGCTTGCTTAATAGCTCGTTCACTATTTTGTTTTTAGGAATTTGAGCTACTTGTACTTTCTTAGAAACATTTGCCTGAAATGAATCTTTAACTCCGATGAATTGATAGATGCTTTTCATGAAGTCAAAGGGAGACTGACAAAGATCTTTATATAGATAAATTTTAATTTGTTGCTTTCCAAAAGTATTAATATAATGTTTGAGTGGTTCGTAATAAAATCCTTTACGAAGCATAAAAGATTTATGAGCGCTGTATTTAATTTGTTCTGACAAACTTCTATATCCAACACAATCGCGAACGTGCATTAAATAATCAGAATAAGCTCGTTCAGCAGGATCGCGTAGTATGGCAATCAATTTGGCATTTGGAACATAACGTTGTATGCGATTGGCAGAAGTTTGATAATGAAAAAGATAGTTAGGAGAAGCTTCTCCAATAGCTATTTCATCTTTAACATTTTGGAAAAGCAGACAATATTGTTCAAAAGTGCGAGTTTTTTGTTTTTTATCGAGTTCTGGATCGATTGTCTCCCAATCTTTGGCGAGAAAATTCGTCTCTTTAATCGGACTCATGTAAACTTGGGGATGTTCGTTGAGGTAGTTGTAAATAGAAGTCGTTCCTGCTTTTTGTACGCCCACGATTAAAAAGTTAGGAAGTTTCATCGATCACCTCACAAAAGCTCAGCTAACTATTCAGTTTTTCCTATGCTATGCTTACAGCCTAAAAATTTCAACCCTTATGTTGTCAGACGTTGACGAAGAATAAATTCTGCGATCGCAAGATCGACCGGAGTTGTCACTTTCAAATTTGTCTCTTCGCCTTCTACGATCTTGACAGGTAAATGACATTTTTCAAATAAGGCTGCATCGTCAGTGACTTCCCACCCCAATTTACGTCCTTTTTCGTGACATTCTTTTAAAAGTTGAACTTCAAAACCTTGGGGAGTTTGTGCTGCCCACAGGTGACGGCGATCTGGGGTATCTTTAATAATGTCTGTCTCATCGACAATTTTAATAGTATCTTTGACTGGAATCGCTGCAATTAAGCCCTGACAAGTCAATAAAGCCTCCGCACAGCGATCGAATAGTTGCGGCGTAGCTAAACATCTTGCCCCATCATGGATTAATACTCGTTCTGCCGATGGAGGTAATGCCTGTAAACCATTATCGACCGATTCTTGACGGGTGTCTCCACCTTTGATGAGTTCGATGTTTTTTTTCAGGGCAAGATCGGCAATTATTGCTTGAAAATCTGCAAAATCATAAGGTTGTCCTATAATACCAATCCAGTTTATCTTATGTGAGGCTTCGGCTGTCGATAGCGTCCATGCTAGAAGCGGTTTTTTGAGTAAGGTTAGCAGGAGTTTATTGTAATTACTCCCCATCCGTTTCCCCATTCCAGCAGCAGGAATTAATAGGTGCATAGTAGCTTTAGAGTTCGTTTCTGGATACCAGATTACCAGACCAAGGGAATGATGAATTATGAATGATGAATTATGAATGATGAATGTGGTTAGTTAATTCTTGCTCAAACTCTTTCTCAATTTTCTATTTCTTCGTCTCAATCTCAATCAGTTCCCGAACCAGGAGCGATCGCAGGACTAACAATGTTAGGATTAGCGGGATTGGGATACAAGTTTAAAAATAGACGCAGATATAGCGTTTCTCACATCAGTAAGGTACATTGAATTACTGAACTCCTGTAAAGACGCGATATATCGCGTCTCTAGCTCTGTACCTCATAAGTATGAGAATTGCCATAAGTTTTAGTTCAATGACGCGATCGCCTAATTGCGATCGCGCTTTGCCAATTCTTCCGATTATTTTATCTAACTTAACTCTCTCGAATAAATAAAGGCTCAATAGTATAACCTGCTTTGATTGCCCAGACAAATGTTGCATAACCAGTTTCCTCGCCCATAGAATCCGGCTGACAAATAGATGAGTGTTTATAATGTATCCAGTTCCCACCTTCAAAAACTTCAACATGAGCGTTTGAGTAAGGAGTTGTCTTTGTCCACCGAACTTTTTTCATGCTTTTTTTGCATCAATTGTTTGATTTATAGTAGTTAAGTTCGGTAGTCAGAGCAAATATTTGATTGCCTGTTTAAGATAAATATTAATAATAAATTTCATGAAGATTGAACGATTGACGCTCAATGACCAACATCTCTATTGCCGATTTACGTCAAAATTATACGCTTGCAGGCTTAACCGAAGCTGATGCCGCTTCCAATCCTTTTAAACAGTTTCAAGTTTGGTTTAGTGAAGCCGTAGCCGCCCAACTGCCTGAACCTAATGCTATGACTTTAGCAACGATCGCGCCAGGAGGCCGACCCTCGGCACGTATGGTTTTACTCAAAGACTTTGACGAAAAAGGATTTACTTTTTACACGAATTATGGTAGCGCAAAGGGGAAACATTTAAGCGAAACTCCTTGGGCGGCGTTAGTGTTTTGGTGGGCAGAATTAGAAAGACAGGTTCGTATTGAAGGCAGAGTAGAGAAAGTATCACCTCAAGAATCAGATGAATATTTTTGCAGTCGTCCTGAAACTTCTCAACTAGGCGCTTGGGCATCGAATCAAAGTCAGGTTATTGAGAGTCGCGAGGTTTTAGAAAAACAATTTACCCAACTCAAGGAAAAATACACCGGACAAGCAATTCCCCGTCCTCCTCACTGGGGGGGATTTCGGGTGATTCCCGATGTTATTGAATTTTGGCAAGGTCGCCCCAGTCGCCTGCACGACCGCCTTTGCTATCGCTTACTTGAAGATGGATTTTGGCACATAGAAAGGCTTTCTCCTTAAAAGGGATAGGTGAGTGGGAGATAGGGGACAAGGAAGAATATTGTACAGACGCGATATATCGCGTCTGTACTGAACTCCTGACTTTCGTACAGATGCTTTTTTATCAGGGGCTGTATTCGGCGGGAACTGCCGAATACAGCCCCGTCGCGTCTCTACATTGGTAACTGGTTGCTGATAACTATTCCCCAATCCTCATTCACTAATTCTTAATAGCTATGTTATGATGATTTAATGTAATGGCGGGCGTAGCCAAGTGGTTAAGGCAGTGGATTGTGGTTCCACCATTCGTGGGTTCAAGTCCCATCGTTCGCCCTTTATCTAGAACTTTTTCCTCGTCTAGGTACGCAATGTTACAATCTAGATGGGTAATAGCTGTTTTCTGAATCATTTGAAAACTTGTGGCAGCTAGAAATAAAAAAATTTTCGTTTATGTCAACTACTGGTACTCCTTTACCGCCTAATCTCGATCGCATTGTCGAACGCTTTAAAAGTCGTAGCGACCCGAAGAAACGTTACGAGCAACTCTTGTGGTACGCTAAAAAGCTTGAATCTATGCCAGAAGAAGATAAATCCCCAGAAAACAAAGTTCACGGCTGTACTTCTCAAGTTTATATTACTGCTAACTTGCAAGATGGGAAGGTTTGGTATAAAGGAGATTCTGACGCACAGTTAGTTAAGGGATTAGTTGCCCTATTAGTTGAAGGGTTGAATGGTTTAACGCCCCAAGAAATCTTACAAGTTACTCCAAATTTTATTGAAGAAACGGGGTTAAAAGTTAGTTTGACTCCTTCTCGTGCTAATGGATTTTATAGCATTTTTCAAACCATGCAAAAAAAAGCGTTGGGATTTGAATTAGAAATGCCTGCTTAAAACAGCAACTAATCTTGTGAGTAAAAACTATGAATTTGCAAGTTCCCGAATCAGTGACATTTGAAGATGCGATCGCGCTGACTCAATCCCTATTAGATAGTATGTCAGCAGGGGAATTAGAAGATAGAAAAATTCAAGCAGCCATTACTTCTCTGGTGAAAACAGAAAATGGTGCGAGAGGATTTTTTGTTACCTATCTAACCGACGATCGCACTCTCGCCGATAATCCTTCTCCTGGGGCAATTGAAGCTTTAAAATCTTCTCCAGAAATTGTTGATGAATTACTCGTTAAAAATCTTGCTATGTCATCAGCAATGGAAATAACTCATCGTCGCAACAATGATGAGGAATCAGCCAAAGGTTCGGATAAGGTTCGCCAGCGAACTGCCTATTTAATTAAACAATTGCGATCGGATTTCATTACCAATAAATTAAAGGAATTATCAGAAAGTGCAGCCACTGGAGAAGGAGAGTATCAAGCCTTTTTAAAACGTTGGGGTTATGATGAAGAGCAAAAACAAGTTATTCAAAAGGCAATCTCAGATGTATTAATAACTACTTGATAGCTGAAGCTTAATAAACAAAAATACTTGCTGACCCCTCTTCTAAATTTGGTAAATTGCAAAAAAATTTAATCCCGATCGCAATTTCTATTCGTCCTTGCCCAATTTTTTAATCATTTTAAGCATACCGTGACTGCGATTTTCGTGTAGCCTTCTTGCTAATTCTTGCACTTGACTCCTAAAATCGAATAGGAACGCGCGATCGCGAGTAACAGCTTGACGAATTTGAAATTTCATTGGATTTAAACGAAAAAACTCTATAATTTCTAGTTGCTAATTGCCATTTGTCGTTTACCTAATGTTTACCTTCTTGTTGTAAGGTGTTAGCAGATTAATTGCTTTTTGTAGCAATAAAATTTAGGTTAGTTGGCATGATAATAACTCACACTCGCACTCAATTAAATGATGAATGCACCGAAGGAAGACGGCTGCATTTTTACGATCGAGGAGAAGAAATTCCACTAGCAGAACAAGGAGTTTGGCAAGTCTATCGCGGAGTTGTGCAGTTGAGTCAGTTGTCCTTGAATGGAGAAGAAGTATTGCTGGGTTGGGCACAACCTTCAACTTTTTTTGGATTATGGCTGACTCATATCGAATCCTATCAAGCAAAAGCGTTGTCTGAAGTATATTTGAGATGGTATCCGCTCAGCGAGATCGAATCTTCTGCGAATTTATCTCATAGCGTATTAACTCAGGTAGTGCGTCGGATGCGTCAGACAGAAGCATTGCTGGCGATCGCCGGATTGCGTCGAGTAGAAGAAAGGCTGCAAGAATTACTAAACCTTCTCAAAAAAGAATTAGGTCAACCTGTTGCTCAGGGAACTCGTTTGGTAGTACGCTTGACCCATCAAAATTTAGCCAATGCGATCGGGACGACGCGAGTTACTGTAACGCGCTTATTAGGAAATTTTCAGCGTCAAGGTGCGATTCGTTTGGATAGAGATCGCCATCTTATTATTCATTAAAATTCTTGTAGAAATTGGGAAAAGGGTAAGGGGAAAGAGAAAAGTAGACTTTTCCCTAGAACTTTATCTTTTTTGCTTCGTTATCTCCAATCCGGTTAAAAAACTCTAATTAAATATTTGTAGGGACAAACAATCGTTTGCCCCTACAAGTCATTGATTTGTATAAGAAATGAGGGTTAATTAAGCAGACATAATATTACTTATCGCTAGCTCCCGCTTGTTTTAACAATTGAACCACTTGAGGATAATTGTTGAAATGAGCCAGCATTAAAGCCGTATAACCTCCTTGGTTTTGTTCGTCGAGATTGACTCGATTGGTTTGCAATAAGGCTTTGACAGCATTGATATGACCGCGATGACTTGCCCACATCAAAGCTGTTGCGCCCACTTTATCTTTAAGATTGACCTCTGCCCCTGCATCCAAAAGTATTTGAATAATGTCGATCTCATTGCGATCGCAAGCTTTCATGAGAACAGTCTTTCCATCGGAACAAAAAGTATTAGGATTTGCTCCTGCTTTGAGTAAGAAGCGAACAACTTCATCAAATCCGCGATCGCTCGCCAGGGTTAAAGGAGCTTCTCCTTGGTTGCTAGTATTGGGATCGGCACCGTAGCGCAAAAGTTCTGCA
The DNA here is from genome assembly GCA_012031035.1 of Candidatus Altimarinota bacterium. Taxonomy (GTDB): domain Bacteria; phylum Cyanobacteriota; class Cyanobacteriia; order Cyanobacteriales; family Microcystaceae; genus Hydrococcus. The sequence continues at coordinate 15,781 of JAAUUT010000023.1, forward strand.
ACAATCTCGCTACGATCTTGCAGCGAGGCTAATATGAGAGCAGTATCTCCTAATTGGTTCTGCAAACCAACATCCGCACCTGCTTCTAATAAAGCTTTAAGGATTTCTAAATGACCTTCGATCGCCGCTAAATGTAATGCCGTCTCGCCATCGCTATTGCGATCGTTGACATTAGCACCCGCTACTAGTAGCGCCTGTATGACCTCTCTATGACCTTCGGCGGCGGCACTAATAAGAATATCTCCTGTCACCGTTGCCCCAGCACCGAGCAAAAGTTGTAGTATTGCTAAATTTCCTTGCTCTGCTGCCATTGTTAAGGCATTGATTCCTTCTAAATCTTCAGCATTAACTTTTGCACCTGCTTGTATGAGTTTTTGGACGATTGCGATGTTATTTGTCGCTACCGCTTCCATTAAAGGAGTTTGTTCGCGATCGTCATGAGTATTAACATCGACTCCTACAGCTAAAACGGCTTCAAGTATTGCTAGATTCCCTGTGCGAATTGCTAAGGTTAAAGCTCCTATTCCTATATTAGGATTGGCCCCCAAGTGAAGTAACAGCGCTACTATTTCGGTATGCTCGGCTTTTATGGCAACGTTGAGAGGCGTATCGCCATCTTTGTCTTGAAGATTGACATCTGCCCCCGCATTCACGAGTAGTTTGACAACTTCAAGATAACCTTTATAAGCTGCGATCGTTAGGGCTGGCGTACCATCTTCATTAACCTGATTGACATTTGCGCCTACTTGTAGTATCGATTGGACGATTTCTATACGATTAGCAGCCGATGCCAACATGAGGGCATTTACTCCGTAAGGTTGTCTGGGCTGATTAACTAATGCACCTGCTTCTAGGAGAACTTTTACGCCCTCGCTGTCTCCACGTCCGGCTGCATACATTAGAGAACTCATCCCACTCATATCAGTAGCATCAACCTTTGCTCCTTGAGCTAAGAAAAGTTTGACTTGGTTGAGATTGCCACTGCGAACAGCTTGAATTAAGCGAACGTCTAGATGTGAAACCATTTCAGAGAAATTATGAATTATGAACCCGCCCGCACGTAGCGGAGCGAGGAGGACGGATGAATTATGAAATTATGAGTTCATTATTCCTAGCTTTCCTAAATCCCCTTGTCTCCCCTTTTTTATATCTCTCATTTTTTCTTACAGTGCGATCGCGATTGCTTTGTTCCTGAAAGTTTGAGCTTGTGCTAAGTTAAGTTTTATAAAGATTTTAAGATTAATACCCTATCAGGGAGAACACGATGAATTTGGCAATTCCAGAAAATGTAAAAGTTTGGTCGCAATTCGGTCATCCGATTATGATGTGGGTTTTATTAGGGCTGAGTATTTATGCGCTGTATCTTGGAATGCAAGTGCGGCGAACCCGCACGGCGGATAAAGAAGTTAGAAAAGAACTTATTGGAAAAAATTTTAATCTCAAACATCACAAAATCGGTTCGATTCTTTTGGCATTAATGGTGCTAGGAACTATTGGCGGGATGGCAGTCACTTATATCAACAACGGTAAACTGTTTTTTGGGCCGCATTTACTAGTCGGTTTAGGCATGACCGGACTGATTGCTACTTCGGCTGCGCTAGTACCTTATATGCAAAAAGGAAATGATTTTGCTCGTTATACACATATTCTGCTAAATGTAACGTTATTAGGACTATTCGGCTGGCAAGCCGTCACGGGAATGGATATCGTACAGAGGATTATCAGTAAAATGTAGAATTTGTCAATTCTAGACAAAAAAATACGATCGCATGAGCTATTAATTACTTCATGCGATCGCAAAATTTCTCAAAATTTTAATCTCAAACTAAACTTGAGCGGCTACTTTATCAGTAGAAGCAGGAGCAATTAAGCGCTCGTAAACCTCTCTCATCTTCAGGCCGACCAGCACTTGGAACAACCCCGTTCCATTGTTAGAACCAGGATAATCTTTATGCTGTAATAGCAGTTCGGTCATTTCGCCGTAGTACTTAGTTCCCGTCTTGCTCAGATGGCTTTCGATATAGATTGTTTCTTCTAGGTTATCGAACTGACCATCAATTTCTAGGATAGATACTTCATTACCCATAAAGTTATCGGGTCCATAGTACATCTTAATACCGGGGTAGGTACAAGTTAACTTGCGACCGCAAGGTCTCCAATCAATGGTAGAACCTTCATCAAAGAGATAAGATGTCTCAAAGTTGGGGATTCCCTCTTTTTGGAGCAAGCGTACTCGCAGCAACTTGCTTTGCTTATCGTCAAGCAGTTTAGTTGGTAGAACTTGTATGACCACATCAGCATATTGTCGTTGTGGGTCTATATAAGCGCTAAAATCTGGTTTTCTAGAATTAATAGCAAAGAGTACATCTTCGTAGCTGTGACCTCTCTCCGCCATATCTCTCTGAATTTTCCAATTAATTTTTACCTCGTCACTGATATCGAGATAAACGCTAAAATCGAGAAGAGAACGGACTCGTTCGTCATAAAGAGGGTGAAGTCCTTCAATTACGATAACCTTGTTAGGTTGGATTCTTTCTGGCGGATCGATTTCTCCCGTTTCGTGATTGTAGATCGGTTTGTCGATCGCCTGACCGTTTTTGAGCGCTTTAATTTGCTCGTACATCAGGTCAAAGTTATTCGCTTTAGGATTGAGAGCCGTTACACCTTGTTCCTTTCTCTGTTTGCGATCGAGGCTATGATAGTCATCTAAACAGATAACCGTCATGAACTCTTCCCCAAACAAATCGATTAATCGACGTAAAAATGTTGACTTCCCGCAACCGGAGTCTCCGGCTACCCCAATAAGAACTACGCGATCTGGCTGAGCGGTCATAGCTTCCCTCTAATGTTAGACTATCTTTTATTCGGTAGTATAAAGCAAACTGAGCTACCAGGCTGCCAGAGACAAAAAAACTGTCTCTGCCAATGACCTTGAAGAAAAAACTCAAGCTCGTTTCAGTTATTAAGTATTTAATAATACTAGATTCTTAGCATGAATTATACCAAAATGAGATTTCTTTCTCATTTGGCTTTTTTGTGGCGATCGCCCCTCAAAAAATCCTATTAAATCCGTTAAATTGAGTGAAATTAAGAAATACCATCTTTTTGGTCCCACTCGTATCCTGCAATTGCTCAACCGGATTTGATATTACCTCTCTTTTGCTGACTTTTTGTTTTATTAAAACTCTGTTGCAGTAGAAAAACTAAATTCCTTTTATAAATTGCTTTTTGATAAAAGGAGAAGTCATTGCCGCCAGAAGACTACCGTAATCTAGGTTAAAATTTACCTCAGACCCAACTTTTAAATCGTAGTTCTTGCTGTTGAGAACAACATGGTCGCTACTAGCTCCTAATATTTCAAAATTGTTATTAGGACTCAAGCCAGATACAAGAGTGTCTTGCCTTCCCAACGCAACGATTGCTCGCCGCTGAATGCCTCGATCTTGGAAGACTGGAACATTTCCAAAAGCATCCTGACAGATTTCCCCAAAGGGAAGAGATGGCTTTTCTTTTGACTCAATAACTTCGGCAACCAACTTGAAGGCACTAGCGTACAATCCCGCGATCGCTTTTCGGTTGGCAGTTTCACGACCTAAAAGAATCAATTCGCCTAAACGCAGATTGTTAATGCGGCCAACTTCTGTTGCGGATTCGTACCATTCATAGTTAGCTGAATTTCCACCGGAAATGATTGGCAAACTAATTTGAAATTCCTTTTCTATAGTATCGGTTAATACAGATAATTCACGCATATTTTGGTTATCAGGCTTAATTCCTCCATAACACGCTAAATTACAACCGAGTCCCATGATTTTGATATAAGGCAAAGAAAGGGTTCTTTTAATGAATGGGAAAAGATCGCAAGGCAATATCCCCTCTCGCAGATCGCCCATTTCCACCATTAAAATTATTTGATGAATTTTATTATGCAAATAGGCATAATGAGAAAGCTTTCTATAGCCTCAATTTCTGTGTTGAGGCTAATGTCTACATTTTCAACAATAGATTCTGCTTGACTTAAGGCAGTGCGTAAGAGGACAAACTGAGTTGATATCCCCGCATTCTTCATCCTTTGAATGTTTTCAAGGCGAGAGTCAGCAATAAATTTTACTCCGCCTAGAATCATTGCCTCGGCAACAAAAGGATCTCCCAAGACCGCTTTAGACACTCCCATTAAGGAAATCCCCTTTTGTCCATAAAGTTCGGATAACATCCGAGCGTTATGCTGTATCTTGGATAAAGTAATTTCTATTCTTGGCATAAACGCTTGCATGTCTTTTATTTCAACATTCTGCGTTTACCCTGTCGTTATTAAAGGAACTATCTGAGAAATTTTGCGTTGGTTTAGTCGATCGAAAGTTGGAAACCAATTACCTAAAGAGTCAACCAATTTTTGACAGCCATAGATTAAAACATCCGTAGTTGGCAATCGAAAACTATTTTCATAGCTTTTAATAGTTTTCTGGATTTCTGTTTCTGTCATATTTTCATGGCTTAGGGCGATCGCGATAACCTGAGATTGAGAAATAGCTTCAATCAGTTGAATTTCACTTTCAACGGTCGGCATAGCCAAATGAGGAAAATCACACCGAAATTTCCTTCCAGGTGGGTGTTGGAGGATAATTCCATCGGGCATACTCCCTTTTAAAATGCCTACAGAACTCATAAAAGCAGGATGACTGACTGCACTTTGTCCTTCTACTAAAATGATATCGGGATTTTCATTTTCAAAAGCTTGGATAACAGCATTTTCTATTTCACCAATGACAAATTGGGACACAAGTGCATCGATTGATACGCCATATCTTGCCCCTTGCATTAAACTAGTTTGTCCTGTTGCCACCAGCACCGATTTGATTCCCAATGCGTTTAAGGCTTTATTTAATTCCACTGCGGTAGTCATTTTTCCACAGGCGCAATCAGTCCCTAAGACGGCAATTACAGGAACATTTACTTTAGATATTTGACCAGTAAAGACATGCAGGTCTTTTAATTTTGGAGGTTTTCTGATGTCTTGAATTTGAATCCCCCAGCGAGCAGCCATATTGATGAACTCTGGATCTTCAGAAAAGAACTCATGAAGACCGTTAATTATATCCATTCCTTTTGTCATTGCTTCCAAGATTAAAGCTCTTTCTTCGATGGGTATATAAGCGTCTAAGGGAGCTTTTCCATAAATGTAGCAATTGGGAATGTTTGGTAGTTTGTCCAAAGCCGACTGTAAGTTGGCAAAAATGGGAATATAACTCTTTTTATCTCCTAATTGTTCTCCTGCATCTTTGCCAGCTAATGAACTATCAATTACGCCTACGATAGTATAATTTTCAGAATGTCGAACCAACCCTGCTGCGGTTTTGCCATCCATTAAGCCAAATTGATTTTCGCAGTAAACCAAAGCTGTTTTTTTTGCGCTTGACATTAAGTTTATTTTCCTCAATTAATTTTCAATCTTTTAACATATTTTCTTTAAGTTATAGCGCCTCTCTGGTATTCAATGTCTTGGCTATATGCAAAAAATCTTTTAAATTTGGTTATTTCCTGAGCCTCCATACCTTTTATCTTTTTATAGAATAGATGTTTGGAAATTTAAGTTGAGTAATGAATTAAAAAACTGGCATTTCTTGGTGACAGTGACTACAGCACCAGTAAAGACCTCCCAATCGTATATGACGGAGTAAAGTATACGAGCAGCAAGGACATATATGCTTACTCAGCATAAGGAATTGAGTATGTATGGCTTTACTCTCTTTACTTATCGTTTTAAAACGAGTCAGATCTTGAGAAAACCTATTTAATAAAACTTGCATTTTTTAAACCTAATTTTTGTTAATATCCAAATCGAATTGTAGAGATGGCGGCAGGGAGCATCCTAATTTTTGCACGTCAGCTATTTTAAAAGGATCTGAAATCTTTGCACTCTCGTTACTTGGGGTAATGATTTTACTAAAATGGGATGCTCCCTAGCGGCTAATTGTAGTTGAATCCACAATTCTTTTTTCCATTGAAGACGTAAAATCTCTGGATTTTTTATTTCCAAAGCTTTTAAGCATTTAACTATATCTTTTTTCACGAGCAATTGTGGTTGCAATTCTGAAGCTACAAAACGGGCAAAGCTAGGTGAAGTAATCGATAAATTGTTGATATAAATTGACATAAAACACCTCCTGAATCAAAGGGTGTAGAAATTTAGATTCGGAAAGGCGGTAGTTTATCAAGTCAGTCACACAGCCGAAAATTTTTCTTAGTCATCTAACCCTAACATAATTCATTAGAAAAAAACGTACTGTCGTGTAAAGTTTTGATTTTTAAGAATCTTGGCAGTCAAAAAGGTGCTTATATCGCTAACACTTTCTCTCATAGTTTTCTTAGCTGCACGACAAAAAATAAATCGAATAGAACTTGTTTGCAGCAAAGGTTATACAAGTATTTTTTGTACTTTGATTTAAACCCCAAGTTTCTGAGAACTGTGTATAAAGATATTACGATCGCTGGTTTTCATTGAAAAATTTCGCAGAGCGGCGATCCCCTTGTTAGAGTGTGGTGGTAGAGTAATCTCTGGTTAAGGCTCGTATTTAGGAGACGAAAATATTTATGCTCTACATCAATCTTGGCTCTGCACTGCATTGCTGATTTCAATCCTGTCTTGCTTCCAATGATTGAGTTCAACTTATATCCAGAATTGGAGTCAGTTTTTGTCTCAATGAAGGCTCCCGAAAGCTGCCTCTGGGAAATTTTTTCAGAGCAGCCTTAGACAATAGCCTATTGAGATCTCAACTTTAGAGGTTTTGGTTATGAACATTCAAGGAAAGACAGCTTTAGTTACCGGAGCTTCTCGTGGCATTGGGAGAGCGATCGCTCTCGAACTGGCGCAAAAAGGCGCAAAACGTCTGTTGCTGCTGGCACGGGACGCGGCGCGGTTAGCTGAAGTAGCCAGAGAAATTGAATCGCTAGGGGTGGAAGTCGTTACCCTGGCGTTGGATCTAACTCAATCGGTAGAGGTGAATATTGCACTGGCGCGAGCTTGGCGAGATTATGGACCCATTCATCTACTGGTCAACTGTGCTGGAGTGGCGCACCAAGCTTCTTTTTTACAATCCCAACTATCGCAGGTGTACGAAGAGATCGACGTTAATTTAGTGGGAATGTACACTGTCACCCGTTCTATTGCACGCCGCATGGCAGCGCAAAGGGAAGGAAGAATCGTTAATGTTTCTAGCTTGATGGGTAAGGTAGCAGCACCGACGATGGCGACTTATTCAGCGACTAAGTTTGCCATTTTAGGCTTCACCCAATCCTTACGCGGCGAACTAGCTGACTACAATATTCGAGTAGTAGCTTTACTGCCATCTCTGACCGATACTGACATGGTGCAGGACTTTCAATGGTTTCGGTGGGTAGTACCCATAACGCCCAAGAAAGTAGCTCAGGTACTTGTTGCCGGACTGCACAAAGAATCGCCTGAAATCTTGGTAGGGTGGCAAAGTCATTTAGCAGTATGGTGTAACCGTATTGCTCCACGGCTGCTAGAGAGGATTTTACTGATGTCTGCTCCTATGTCTATCGATAGGCAAAAGCGCTATCTGTAGATTTTATCTGTGCGGTATTCCCATCGAACTGTTGCGATTGCTTTACTCTTCGAGAACCCATAAGAGGGAACGGGGCAGCGGCAAAGCCGATTGCGCTGGGCGCACCGCCAAGGGCGATTGGGCAAAGCCCACGCTACGCGATCGCACAGCTAAAAAATAGCGCAAATCTAAAACTTTAGGATTTTGAAGCTTTTTTGTTAACTTTTGTAGCGAAACATTAATCAATAAAGCCAGAAAAAGTCTAGAAGTCGGAATTTTTCTTAAAAATAGTTTACAATGGTTGACAGATTACACAAAACTAGGTAAAACACATGGCTAACATTGTTGATACTGCCGTTAACGCAGGTTCTTTTAACACCCTAGTTGCTGCAATCAAAGCTGCTAATCTGGGAGATACTTTAAAAGGCGCTGGCCCATTCACTGTCTTTGCACCCACAGATGAGGCGTTTGCGAAGCTTCCAGATGGCACAGTAGACTCATTGCTCAAAGACATTCCCAAGCTCAAGAAAATCCTGACTTATCATGTCGTTTCAGGCAAAGTAATGGCATCTGACGTAGTTAAGCTGAAGTCAGCGACCACGGTTGAAGGTTCAAACGTGAAAATTGACGCTTCCAACGGTGTCAAAATTAACGATGCTACCGTCTCAACCCCAGATGTGGCTGCCGATAACGGTGTCATCCACGTCATCGACACAGTATTAATTCCTGCGTAAGCAAACGCTTAGGTAGCTAATAATATCGGGCGCACTCAACTTTCTACAATTTTCTTGTCAGAAAGATGGGTGCGCCCTACTCCTTCTAATTTTGAGCGATGTTTAATATGAATCTTCTATTTGAGTTTTCACGCGAGCGTTGCATTGAAATTTGTGCTTTGATGGTTCCAGCGAATCTGCTGTTAACCTTGCGAACAGTATTGCTTGTAGGACAACTTCGCCCTCAAGTCCAAGTGCAGTATACGTCCTTTGCTGCTAGCTTTTTTGCTTTGATCGTGCTGCTGCACGTCTTCACTTGGTTTGTCATTGGGGTGGTCATGGCTCCAACCTACATTCTACTAGCTCTAGCTTGCGTCTGTCTTAGTCTCAATCTTTGGGCGATCGCTCATCCAGCCAGCATGAGCCAATTACTAAAAGCATTAATTCCTTCATTCTCGGTCGCGAACAAGGTAACACTTTAATATTATGAGTGAGGCAGCAACTATCTCTAATTACTGCCTCGGTCTTGTTTGGATTTTGCCAACATTACTTACCCTCGAAACTGCTCGACCTCTTCGGTGTAACGCATTGGTAAAACATATTCCAGGTTTTCATGAGGGCGGGCAATGATGTGAGTAGAAAGAATTTGTCCGCCATTGACTCGCTTGACCGTTTCAATCCCCGCAGCAACAGAGGCTTGCACCTCAGATACATTTCCTCGGATAATTACCGTCACGCGACCGCTACCAATTTTTTCATACCCAACAAGGACGACTCTGGCTGCTTTAACCATCGCATCGGCGGCTTCTACAACGGCAGGGAAACCCAGAGTTTCAATCATTCCAATGGCAATTGACATAATGGCATTCTTTCAAAATTAATAATTTTTGTCGCTTTTAGTTGGCAAGATCGACCAAAGCATCTGGACGAAATCGGACTATACGCGAGGCTGCATAGCGATAACGATCGCCAATGAAGACTGATAGCGTGATGTTGGGCAGATCGGGTTCGAGGATATATTGCACCGTACAGACCTGCATTTTAGTATTGAAGTAGGTAACGATGCGATCGCCAACACGAATATCTAACGCTTGAATTTTCATAACGAATTAATTTCATTGAGACTCAATGTTGTTGAACTCAGGCTCTTAGGCTCTTTTACTCAAAAAAAGCAACACTAAACGGGAAGAGGAAATACCTCTCCCCCGAACGAGATCGTTAATCAGAGATTGAAATACTCTAGCCTCTAAGCAAAGTAATTGTCTCTAGAATCTGTTATTTCTTCGACCGCCACCAAACGAGCCTCTATTGTCGCGGTCTTCGCGAGGTTTAGCTTTATTGACTTTCATCTCGCGTCCCATCCATTCGGCTCCATCAAGAGCTTCAATAGCAGAATCTTCTTGAGTGAGCGTGTCCATATCTACGAAGGCAAAGCCGCGCATGCGACCCGTTTCTCGGTCAGTGGGAAGGTGGACTCGCTTAACCGAACCATATTCGGCAAAAACTTCAGTAATATCTTCTTGTGTAACCTCGTAAGATAAATTACCTACAAAAATCGACATGGATTGTCTCCTAAATCTTGTGTGTGTGTAGAAACTAAGAGTTCGGAGAGAATCCTGCTAAAACTAAATTGGGTAAACCTACAACTACTAATAACTAACTCTACTACCGATACTAATTTTCTATTAATCTATTCATCATAGCACTAAAATTTAATGCTAAGGTTTCTCGATCGCTTTTGATAAAGAAAATCTTAAACTGACGCAATCTTAACAGTTTTTAAGTATAGAACTAGATAGGTTGGTCATATTGCCTGGACTATAAAAGTGGTTTCCCTTGATAGCTTCCTCTCTCTGATGACGATAGTCTTCCTAATGGTAGGCTAAATAAAACAGCGATCGTGGATCGATATTTATAGTGAGTTGGGAGCCATTCAAAGTTATGGACAGTTCAGGCACGGCAGGAACTTTTACAAACGCGGCAGATTATGGAAACCGTCTGTTCGTGTTTGAAGTGGTGGGTTTGCGTCAGAACGGAACGTCTGACAGCCTAAATTATCCGATTCGTCGTAGTGGCAGCGTGTTTATTACCGTGCCATACCAACGAATGAATCAGGAAATGAGGAGAATTAGTCGCTTGGGAGGTCAAATCGTTAGTATCAAACCTCTCAACGGCGGTGTTCCTTTACAAGTGACAACCACTAAAGAATCACAACCGCAGACGAAACAAGAAAGTAAGTCTATGACTCAAGCGAAAGCCAAACACGCAGATGTTCCCGTGAACCTCTACCGTCCCAATAAACCTTTTATTGGGAAGTGTCTCGAAAATTATTCGCTTGTTGGCGAGGGAGGAATTGGAATCGTTCAACATCTGACCTTCGACCTTTCCGGTGGCGATTTGCACTACCTCGAAGGTCAAAGTATCGGAATTATCCCGCCTGGAACCGATGACAAAGGCAAGCCACACAAGATTAGGTTATACTCGATCGCGTCTACCCGTCACGGCGACAAACTCGACGACAAAACTGTCTCTTTATGCGTGCGACAGTTAGAGTATAAACATCCCGAAAGTGGAGAAACCGTCTATGGGGTTTGCTCTACCTATTTGTGTGGTTTAGAAGTTGGGTCTGATATTGCCATTACAGGCCCTGTGGGTAAAGAAATGCTCTTACCCAGCGACGAAGATGGAAACATCATTATGATGGCGACAGGAACTGGAATTGCGCCGTTCCGTGCCTATTTGTGGCGGATGTTTAAAGAACAACACGAAGATTACAAGTTTAAAGGATTTGCTTGGCTGATCTTCGGGGTTCCTACCACTCCCAACATTCTTTATAAAGAAGAGTTAGAAAAATTAGCCGCTGAGTTTCCCGATAATTTCCGTCTTACTTATGCAATTAGCCGAGAACAGCAAAACTCAGAAGGCGGTCGGATGTATATCCAGCATCGAGTTGGCGAACACGCTGACGAACTGTGGGAATTGATGCAAAATCCCAAGACCCATACTTATATTTGCGGTCTTAAAGGGATGGAAGGCGGCATCGACGAAGCGCTAAGTTCTGCTGCTGGAAAACATGACATCAACTGGTCTGACTACCAAAAGCAGATGAAGAAACAAGAGCGCTGGCACGTTGAAACTTATTAAGATTAGTCATTAGTCACTTGTCATTAGTCATTGGTTACAAAAGACAAAGGACAAATGATAGCGGTGGGACGATTGCTTTTTGTCTTAGAACAGAAGCATTAAACCCGCCGTCTTTTTTTTTGTTGCAGTAAAGATGAGAATTACGTTAAATTTAGTTAAGTTGGATAAGCTGTTATAGATATTTTGGCTCTAACTGTGTTACAAGCCTTGACAAAAGCAGCAAATTAAATTTAAAGAAAACAAGTTTTTTCCTATATAGAGAAAACTAACAGCATGAAAATTTCTTGGAAAACGATACTACTCTGGATGCTACCCGCCCTCACAATCGGGTTTTTCCTGTGGCAAGGAACGTTTGTTCCCGCCGCTGGAACAATGGGAAACAACACGGCAAGCACCCGCATGACCTATGGACGCTTTTTAGAATACTTAGATGCGGGTAGAGTCGTCAGCGTAGACCTCTATGAAAACGGGCGCACGGCAATCGTCCAAGCAGTCGATCCAGATTTAGAAAATCGGATACAACGGCTGCGCGTCGATTTACCTGGTAACTCTCCAGAATTAGTTTCTAAGCTCAGAGAAGCTAATATTGGTTTGGATTCTCACCCAATCCGTAATGATGGGGTACTTTGGGGATTTTTAGGGAATTTAATCTTCCCATTTTTACTAATTGCTGCTCTCTTCTTTCTCTTCCGTCGCTCCAGCAATATCCCCGGCGGCCCCGGTCAGGCGATGAGCTTTGGTAAGTCTCGCGCTCGCTTTCAAATGGAAGCCAAAACGGGAATCACTTTTGATGATGTTGCCGGAATTGACGAAGCCAAAGAAGAGTTGCAAGAAATTGTTACTTTCCTCAAACAACCAGAAAAATTTACCGCAGTTGGCGCGCGGATTCCCAAAGGCGTTCTCTTAGTCGGGCCTCCTGGAACCGGAAAAACCCTACTCGCCAAAGCGATCGCGGGAGAAGCCGGGGTTCCCTTCTTCAGCATCTCCGGTTCGGAATTCGTTGAGATGTTTGTCGGGGTTGGCGCTTCGAGAGTGCGCGACTTGTTCAAGAAAGCCAAAGAAAACGCGCCTTGCTTGATCTTCATCGATGAAATCGATGCTGTCGGTCGCCAGCGCGGTGCTGGAATTGGCGGTGGAAACGACGAGCGAGAGCAAACCCTCAATCAGTTACTCACCGAAATGGATGGGTTTGAAGGCAATACAGGCATCATCGTCATTGCTGCTACCAACCGTCCCGACGTACTCGATTCTGCTCTCATGCGTCCCGGACGTTTTGACCGACAAACAATGGTAGACGCACCCGACTTTAAAGGTCGCTTAGCCGTTTTAGAAGTACACGCTCGCAACAAGAAACTCGCCTCCGACGTTTCCTTAGAAGCGATCGCGCGTCGTACCCCTGGATTTAGCGGTGCAGATTTAGCCAATTTGCTCAACGAAGCAGCTATTTTAACTGCTCGTCGTCGAAAAGAAGCAGTTACCCTCTTAGAAATCGACGATGCTGTCGATCGCGTTGTCGCAGGGATGGAAGGTAAGCCTCTCGTCGATAGCAAGAGCAAGCGCTTAATTGCCTATCACGAAGTCGGTCACGCGATCGTTGGTACGTTAGTAGAAGCACACGATCCCGTGCAAAAAGTAACCCTCATTCCGCGAGGACAGGCTCAGGGATTAACTTGGTTCATGCCTAGCGAAGAACAAGGCTTAATTACCAAAGCTCAAATTATGGCTCGAATCGCGGGAGCGATGGGCGGTCGCGCCGCAGAAGAGGAAATCTTTGGCTACGATGAAGTAACGACAGGTGCAGGCGGCGACTTGCAACAAGTTGCTGAAATGGCGCGGCAAATGGTAACTCGTTTTGGAATGAGCGATTTAGGGCCTTTGTCATTAGAAGGTCAAGAAGGCGAGGTATTTCTCGGTGGTGGTTTGATGAGTCGTGCAGAATATTCTGAAGAAGTTGCTGCTCGTATTGACAAACAAGTCCGCGAGATTGCCGAACAGTCCCACAGTTTAGCGCGAAAAATCATTCGCGATAACCGCGAGGTCGTCGATCGCTTAGTAGATCTTCTCATCGAAAAAGAAACGATTGACGGCGAAGAGTTTCGTCAAATCGTTGCCGAATACACTCAAGTCCCAGAAAAAGAGCGGTTTGTACCGCAACTGTAAGCGTTTGATGGGGATGACCGAATAATTCGTAATTAATTGCATTTCAATGATGAATTGCTGCGAATACAGTCATCCCCATTTTTTTTGCTATTTTTCTCTCGTTTTCCCATAGCAGCATTGCCAGGAAAATTCCTTGGCTTGAAAATATATTTTGAAGTAGTCGAGTTATTCATAACTCGATTTTGACGTTTATGGGATTTTACCTTATGGATTAATTATTTTATTGTCCATCTTAACGGGACTTAAACAAAAATCAAGCCCAAATATAACCAAAACTGGCTTTATAAGAAGCAAACAGGTCAACATTATGGGTTAACCAAATGGAAACTTGCTACAACACTTAGGGGTAAGGCATAGATCGGTCAAAAATCATTGTGTTGGACTACTAGCAGTAACCTTAATTCCATCTTTTATCTGCTCGCTTGGATAAAGTACAATTTTCTCTCTCTCTTTTAATCCTCGAATAACCTCTGTCTCGAAATCATTGCGTTGACCTATTTCTACCATTGTTTTACGAATTTTACCTTCCTCGACAACAAAAACACACCAATTATGTTCGCAACGAAAAAGAGCGCTTAAAGGTATTACCAAGACATTTTTCTGTTCCGCAATAACAGTTTTAGTATCAATTCGATAGCGATCGCCTAAAAGAATATTAGTATCTAATAAATTGGCAATTACATTAACTCGTTGTTCTTCTACCCCTAAAGCAGAAACTTTAGTAAAAGCTGATGGTTCGATATATTTCACTTTTGCGTTGAAGACGCGATCGCCAACTGAAACTAGCATTTTGTCTCCAGGCTGGACTTCAATCGCATCATTGAGAGTAGATCTACCACGATCTCTAAATCCGAAGAATTTCCTAATTCTAATATTTCTGTTCCTGCTGCTACATGTCTGGCATTTTTCTGTAGGATTCGCAAAATGCGACCACTTGCAGGAGATCGAATTTGAGCTTGAGAAATGTCGTCTTTAAGTCGGGTAAGTTGAGCTTGAGTACTAATAATCCTGGCATCATAGACATTGAGCAGGTAGTCTGGATCTTTTTGTTCGGCTTCAAGGGTGGAAAATGCTTTTTGAGCGGAGTCAATGTTAGCATTAGCATTATCTACTTTTTGTTTTGCCGCATCTAAACTTTTAGTAAGAGTAATTTCTTCTAATCGAGCTATTTCTAATTTTTGATAGGGATAGACTCCGCTATCGTGTAATTGTTGAAAGCGTTGTCTATCTCGTCGAGCCTGTTCGAGAGCAAAGCTAGTTTTTAATACTTCTGCTTCTGCTTCCCGTTTTAATGCTTGTGCTGCTTTAATTTTTGCTTGAGCTTGTGAGATAGCTGACTGCTTCGGACGCATTGTAGCTATACCTTCGCGTTGTGCTTGCAGTTCTCTAATTTTAGCTTCAAGTTCTCGTCTTCGTGTATTGAGGGGAAGAGGCTCGATTTGAGCGAGAATCGCTCCTTTTGTGACCAAATCTCCTTCATCAAAGTTTATTCGCTCTAGCTTCCCTGCTACTGGTGCAGAAATAATAAAACGAGAACGAACGCGAGTTTTTCCTTCTGCGTTGATAGTAACAACTAAATTATCACGTTTTACTGTTGCTAAATCTACTGGGAGAGGATTCGGTTTTAATGATAAAGCAATTGCTACAATCGCTCCCAATCCTGTTAGGAAATAAAGAGCTTTTTTAGGTAAATCTTTTATTTTTTTTGGGGAAGCTAATTGCTTTTGCATATTAAATATTAATTAGCAACTAAAAAAAATTATGTCTTTGGCTTCTTCAAATCAAATTCATTTTTCGACAATCGAATACTCAAATCCATTCTTAGTTACTCGATTCATAAAATCATCTGGTTCGACCACATCGGCTAAAAAATTAACGCCTCTACGAACTATTTTATTGTCTAAAATCGACTGTGCCGACAGGACAGAAACCAAACCGTGCAAAAGATAGTTTTCTTGAGTAAAAATTGTTCCTTTTATTTGTTTTTTTAACTTATTTTTTTCTCCTTTAGCTATCACATGTATCATCCCACTCTTTCCATATTTTTTACATTCTTTGTTAATTGCTTTAAGAATTATTCGCGCACCTTTTTCGCTCTTTTGATTTAAAAACATTTTGACAAACATGAGAGCTTTGGCTGTTTCCCACCCAAATTCACTTACATAAGCGCCAAAAAATTTATATTGATTTTCTTCGTACAACCTTTTAAACTGACTGTCAAAAACGGGTAATGCTATTTGTTTGCCCATTGGTGGAGGTAAGGTGATTTTATTGACAGAAAATAAACTTTTTTTAACCCATTCTCCATCTTGATAAATGCCAGATATCTTACTAGTATCTAAAAACAAAGTCCAAACCATATCTTTTCCAGCAGTCAAACTCCATTCATCTCTTCCTCCTGCATAGATTTCCATAGATTCAACTTCAAAAGAATTTGCTGCTGATTTGGCAATAAATCTAGGAAAAATTCCTGATAAACCTGGTATCCAGCCAGCACAGATAGCAAAAACTAAACCTTTTTCTTCAATTTCTGTTTGTCGTGTTTGTAGTGACTCCATCAAAATATCGTAACCCCCAACATCGATGTAATGACAGTTACAATCGAGAGCGGCTATTGCGACTTTATCTAAAACAAAATGAGCGGGACCAACGCAGTTAATAATAATTTGCGATCGCCGAGCCAACTTGTCTAACGTTTCTGGTTGCTCGATGTCGGCAAATTGACTGGTAACTCTCGCTCCTAACGATTGAGATAAATTGTCTAATTTTGTCAAATTTCTACCAGCAACAATGATGGGTTTATCTGTTAATTCTAGTAACTTTTTGGTGACAATAGATCCTGTAGCACCGTAAGCACCAAGAACGGCGATCGCTCGATTATCCATAATTTTTTACTCACTTAAGGTAAATTTGATTTTTAGTTGTACTTAGTAGCTATTTCTCTATTAGTACAATCTTGAAAAGTTAGGTTGATTTGACGTTTTTTGAGTAAGTTTAATAGAGTTTTGCAATCGCGATCGCAAAACTCTATTAAACTATGAACGCCAGCTTCAATTACATTTCTCTCAAACAATAATAATTCGGCAATTGCAGAAACAAAACGAGCAGTCATTTCGTAAGAATTTAAACCACTGACATAAACTTGCTTTGATTCATCTTTACCAATACATTCTGCAACTGCTGAAGTTAAATTATCATCGAAATTTTTGGCTGATAAGTTATTGAGAAAAACAGCAAAAATAGACAATAATTTAATAATTTTTTGATTGTTTGTCCATTTGGCTTTTCTCAAAGTTTTTACGGTTTCTGAAGACATCCCCTCGGTATAAATTTTCAGATCGAGTTTTGCTATTTGTGACAGATCGACTGGAGGGTGCAAAGAGAAATTCCAGGCATCTACAGAGGGACAGTGAACGGTAGGAAGGGGTCGATCGAAATTAGGAAAACAATACTCGGAATCGTCTTGAGCTTCAACCAAAACTAATTCGCCATTATCAATTTCAGTAACTTTTCCTCTAAAACCAGATAAGGCGGTTTGGGCTGCGGCAATACCTACTTCTGGATTTTTGGCAAAACATAGCCGTAAATGCAAGCTTTTTTTACCTGGGGGCATTTTTTGGAGCAGGGATAATAAAAGCAAAGTAGTTAAACCAGGACACATTCCCATCCCAGTTAAAATTTTAACTTCTCGTTCGCGTGCAAATCGATCGAGTTGAAATATTTCTTTAGCAGCAGAAATTTCATCGTTAATATCCAGACAATCTACTCCTGCTTGAGTACAAATTTTGTGAGGGCGATCGCCAAAAGAGGAAAAAGGGCCAATAGATAAGATAACTAAGTTGTAATTTTTAATTATCTGTTTGGCTGTCGCTTCATTATTGATGTCTATTTTGATTTTGTTTGTACGATTCGATATTATTGTCGGCTTTTTACTACTACGACTACCGATATCTATTTGGACGTTGGGAAGATGTTCTAAGAGATCGCGAACGATTAATTTTCCAGTTACTCCATTGCCGCCAATGACTAGAATCTTTTGCTGAGAAGACATAATTTTAAGGCTTTAGTTAACTTGTAGATCTTTTCCTTGAGAATTCCAAAGAACAATGGTGGAAATACTAAAGAAAATAATAATGGCAATATTGTAGAATGCTGCCCCAATAAAGCGACTAATCATAGGAATTTTACCACCTATGAATAAAACAATAATTGACATCAAAAAAGGATTTAAAATCGCCATCCAACGCGGGTATAAAGTCGAACGAAAAGCAACAGAAACCGAATACCACACCCAGGAAAAAACTAGTCCTAATAAGAGAACATAGTAAAGTGGCTCGTGATAGATTTTTAAAGTATCTATCATTTGAATTAACAAGGTTCGATCGCCTTCTGTAGCTGCTATCTCGGTTTGCAAAGCCGTACTCATATAAGCAAAAGAACCATAAGCAGCGATTCCACAAATCCAACTATAAGAAATCAACAAAAATACTGACAAAGAAAACCATTTCCCTGCGGGTTTTAAGGCTTGATATATCTGCCAAAATCCTAAGAGTTGTAAAGGAAAGCTTAATACTCCTAAATAATGTCCAATAATTAATCGCGACTGCGGTACGTTTTGCAGTAGAGTATATTCATTAAATTCAATTCCTTCACCAGGAAGATAGAAGATACAAGTTTCTGCGATCGTGCTAAGAATTGCACCAATAATAGCGACAATTCCTAATATTCTAATTAAGTTACGTGAGTTTTGCATCGTTTTAATTTCGAGAAATTTACAACAGAAAATTAATGCACTTTTGCCAAGTTTTGTTTGTTTTCTTCGACGGTTTCTAGGTTGATTTTTGTTTTTTCAATTCCAGCCTGATACATCTGCTCTCTAAGAATTGCATCTAAAATCCAATCTGGTAAAAAGCGAATCATTGACCAAATTTTCACTGAAGTTTTAGCGACAAAATAGCGAGATTTCGGGCGAGAAGTCGTTAGAGCATAAATAATTTTACTAACAGCAGCTTCAGTAGAAAGTTTTGGCAAGCCATCCTGAAAATTATTGTCTCGCCAACGGTGCATCATCTCAAAAAAATCGCTGTAAAGATTCTGTTTTTCTGAAGACAAACTCGTTTCTAAATCTTCTACTTGTTTGCCTATTTTTTCAAACAAAGGCGATTCAACTGGCCCTAATTGAATTAGAGAAACATCAATTCCCCAGGGGCGTAATTCAAAACGAAACAGGTCGCTAATTGATTCTAAAGCATATTTAGAAGCCGGATAGACACCATAAAAAGGACTGGGCATAAAACCACAAATAGAACCAATATTGAGCAATCGTCCTCGACTTTGCCGCAACAAAGGAATAAAGGCTTGGGTAACGGCAATTATGCCAACAATGTTGACATCTAATTGTTTTTTTATATCCTCAAGAGGAGAAATTTCTAGGGGACCAATACTGGCAATTCCTGCATTATTAATCAAGCCAATTATGCCTCGTTTTCCTACTGCATTAGCTACTGTTTGAGCAGCCGAAGCAATCTGTTTTTCGTTGGTAATATCTAGAATTAGAGGAATAAGACGACTAGAAGTTTTTTGTTGTAAATCTGTTGCTTCTGTCTCAGTGAGTACGCCAGCAAACACTTGAAATCCCAATCGATCTAAATGCACGGCGCAAGCTTGTCCAATCCCGCTTGATGCACCTACAATAACTACAGTTCCTCTGTCAAAATCTGTCATGTTTTTCTACTCCAGTTGCAAAAAGAGTTAATTTATCGAACACCTTGCCAAAACGAATGCCAGGTTGAAAGTTTAAAACACAGAAAAACACCAAGCAGACAAACTAAAGTACAAAGCCCAAAAAAATTGGTGTAGCCTAGTCCATCTGCGATCGCGCCTCCAACAACAATTGCTCCTATCCCTCCGATTGTCTGAAGACTAGTTTGCAGGGTATAATCCGTACCTGCTGTTTCTAGACGACTTTGGCTCATCATTAATGCCATCATGACAGTAGTTGCCATGCCTACTGTAAATTGATGCAAAGCTACGACTAGGTAAATAATTGATAAATCTTTAGCGATCGAGGCAGGAATTAATAAACAGGCCACTCCAATAGCGTTGAAAAGTGCAAAGTTAATTAATCCTCGTTTATAACCCCAATAATTTAACAGTAAACCACCGACCAAAGAACCGATTAACCCAGAAGTATAGCCAACTAAACTATTAAGCGAACCAATATCTTGAAGCGATAAACCAATATCTACAAGGAAAGGTTTTAACATTGCTGATGCCATCGACGAACCCATTTGATAGACAAACAGTACTAAAAGCCAAGTCTTAATTTGGGGACGGTAAAAGAAATCAGCGATCGCTTTAAAATTAGGCAATCCTTTGCCAGTAGGTTTTACTGATTTTTCTCGATGTGGTAGGACAAAAACTAGGGGTAATGCTAAAGCGATCGCCATCAGCAAAAAACTAATAGTCCAACCCCAACGATCTAATAAAATTAGCATTAAGCCACCGCCTAAAATGGCTCCAAAAAAGTTGGCTGCATTTTGAATGCCATTTCCCATTCCTCTTTCGTGTGGCTTTAAGAATTGGACACCTAAAGCATCAGTCGCCACATCTTGAGTTGCCGAGATTAAGCAGATGGCAAAAAAAGTAATCAGTAACAAAGGGAAATTTTGCCTGAGATCGACAATTGCGATCGCAACTACGATCGAGACTAATAAACTTTCTAAGACGATAATCCAACCGCGATAATGTCCCCAACGATGAAAGCCATAAGAATCTACTATTGGCGACCACAAAAATTTAAGCATCCAAGGTAAAGCCAACAAGTAAACTAAGTTAATCGTTTTGAGGGAATAACCTTGCTGGCGTAATAATACAGGCAAAGCTTGGTCGTAGAAACCAATCGGCAAGTATTGTGCTGTATACAAGCTGCCTAAAAGCAGATATTTTTGTTGGCTTGTTTCCATTATCCGATTCACGATCGCTATCACCTCAATTAAATTTGCCAATTAGCAGCTTTGGCTTTTTCCTGCCAAAATTTTTGATATAGTCCTCCTTCAGCAAGCAATTGCTGATGAGTCCCCCTTTGAATGATTTCTCCGCGATCGAGAACGAGAATTTGCTCGGCGCGAGTAATAGTAGCCAAACTGTGAGCAATAATAATTAGGGTTTTATTTTCAACTAAAGAATTAATTGCTTGTTGGATGGCGATTTCGTTTTCTGGATCGAGGGATGCGGTTGCTTCATCGAGGAGAATAATAGGAGCATCTTTTAAAATGGCACGAGCGATCGCGATTCTTTGTTTTTCTCCCCCCGATAAAGTCGCTCCTCCTTCTCCAATTACACTATGATATTGCTGTGGTAGATTTTGAATAAATTCGTGACACTGAGCGGCTTTAGCTGCTTCTATTATTTCCTGGATGGTGGCATTAGGTTTGCCAAACTTGATGTTGTTTTCAATGGTATCTTTAAAAAGATAAACATCCTGAAATACTATTCCGATATAAGAAAATAAACGTTCGGTTTTTAAGTTTTTAACATTGACTCCTCCAATTAAAATTTCTCCCGAATCTACATCCCAAAAACGGGCAATTAAATTGGTAATAGTTGTTTTTCCCGAACCAGAGGGGCCGACTAAAGCGGTTATACTGTGTTGTGGGACTCGAAAACTACGTCGTGCAAGACCTCTTTGTTACCATAACTAAAAGAAACGTGTTTAAATTCCACATCGAAGCGATAGAGCGCGATGTCAACGGAAGGTTCTAGTAAAGGTTTAGTTTGCATGACATCAGTTACTCTCGCTAACGCTGCATCCATTTGCCTAATCGAACCATAGAGATCCAAAAGATCGATAATAGGAGCATAAATTCGCAAACTCAAGATCGCAAACAAAAGAAAGACAAAAACAGGAATATTTCCTGCAAAAAATCGATCGAGACCGACTACTAAGAGAATAAATAAGCTGAAATCTAAGGCTGCTCCAAATGCAATACTAGGTAATGCGAGCTTGTAAACCATAGCCAGATTTGCCTGTTTGTATTCTTCAAGAGCTTGTTCGAGCTTGCCAAAGCGTTTGCCTGCTTGGCTAAAAGCCTTCAAGACAGCTAAACCTTGAATATATTCGATAATGCGAGAATTAGCGCTAATTTGCGCTTTCTTTTGGTTTTGAGTCAGTCTTTTCGTCGTTTTTCGACTCGATAAAAACAGGAGAATGGCGAAAGGAAATCCAGCTATCGTCGCCAAACTCAAGTGCCAATCGACAAAAAATAGAAATGAAACGATCGCGACTAGTTGAGTCAGTCCGCTAACGATTTTGGGATAGATCAGCGTTGGAACTGCCTCAATTTGCCTCATGTCCTGACTGATAATGCTATTTAAATCTCCGGTTTGCTTGTTGATTAAAAAGCCCATCGGCAACTTGCGGATGCGATCGCCCAATTTTAGTCGCCAGGAACCGATCGCGCGAAAACTATTGATATAAGTAATTTGATTGGCTTGATGGAGGAAAATCCCCTGCAAAACGATCGAAGTAGCGATCGCTGCTAATAACCACCAAAGTTGCGGTAGGTCGAGAGGTTCGGTAAATAAAGCCTTGATAATAAAATAGAGAAAAATATAAGGCGCACTAGCAAATAAAGTTGCCAAGACGTGCAGAATCGTACCCGCTATTAAAGAATTTTTTTGTTCCCCGGCCAGGGTAAATAAATCGCCAATCATAATTCACCTACTTCTGCACGCAAGGAATCTATTCTTTGTTTGTGTGCCAAAGCTACTTTGGCGATTAAGCGATCGGTTAGATGGGGAAACAAAAAATTAAGCCACAAACCCAGCTTCCCCTGCCATGGAATCACCATCTCGCGTTGTCTTTTTGCCGCAGCTTTGAGAATTAAACGAGCGCAAACTTGAGGACTCATCATGTTTTTGGTATAAAATCTTTTGCCCACTTCTCCTAATGGTTTACCGTTAGGCTCGATCGTCCTCTCCAATAATTCAGTAACCACAAAATCGGGATAGGCAAGCGTAACGCTAACATCAGTTTTCATCTCCAGTAATTCCACCCGTAAAGATTCAAAAAAACCATTCATGGCAAATTTACTCGCACAGTAGCCAGTATGGTGAGGGCCGGCTACTTTGCCTCCCAAGCAACAAACTCCGACGATTCTCCCTTTGTTTTTTGCAGATAGGGAAGTGCGTAATGGGTGCAATATAAACTACCGAAATAGTTCACCTCCATAACCGTTTTAAATAGGCTCAAGTCGGAAAACTCATCAAAATAGCCCCCAATACTCCTAGCCGCAGCATTAATCAGCATATCGATGCCACCGTAAGTTGCTAGCGTTGTGGCAATTAACTGCTGACAATCTTCCTGTTTGGTTACATCGGTGGTGACGGCAATTGCCTTACTTCCTATGGTTTGACAGTTATTGGCAACTTCTTCTAGACGCAGGCGATCGCGTGCGGCTAAAACTAACTGCGCTCCTTGTTTGGCGAGTTGATAAGCTAGTTCTCGTCCGATCCCGCTAGAAGCACCCGTGACGATCGCTACTTTGTTGTTGAAAACTCCACTGTTGAGCTTGGACATAAGCATTCCACATTTTTTGATAGAGTCGATTGTTAATGAGTAATTCTGAATGAGTTCCCCTGTCGATTATTTCACCGCGATCGACCACTAAAATCTGGTCGGCGTTGACAATCGTTCCCAGACGATGGGCGATGATAATCAGCGTTTTTTGGCTGACAAGCTGACTGAGTGCCGATTGGATTAGCACTTCATTTTCTGGATCGATAAAAGCAGTTGCTTCATCTAAAATAACGATCGGTGCATCTTTGAGAATGGCTCTGGCGATCGCGATTCTTTGTTTCTGTCCGCCGCTTAAAAAACGCCCTTTCTCTCCAATAACCGTTTGATATCCATCGGGGAGTTCGTTAATAAAATCATCGCACTGAGCTAATTTAGCGGCTTCGATAACTGCTTCGCCGGGAGCGTCGAGTTTTCCCATCGCAATGTTTTCATAGATGGTGTCGTCAAACAGAACCACATCTTGAAAAACAAACGTAATTTGCGACATCAAGTAATCGAGAGATAAATCTTTGATGTTAACTCCACCCAGAAGAATTTCACCGATCTCTATGTCCCAAAATCGAGGAATCAGACGGGTAATGGTGGTTTTTCCCGAACCAGATGGCCCTACCAATGCCGTTGTTGTTTGTGGTAAGACTTTAAAATCGATTCCTTTGAGGACTAGTTCTTTTTCGTAAGCAAAATCAACGCCTCGAAATTCTAGAGTTAAATCTCGAACGGTTTTAGGTTCGTTTGTCTGGGCGATCGATAATTCTTGCAACAAGTCTTGAATTCTGTTTGCTCCTTCTCGCACTCGAAGAAAAATTTCTGAATACTGCACTAACCTTAACAAAGGTGCTGTAATCCCCAATCCCAAAACAAGAAATAACACTAAAGTTGCCAAAGACAAACTGCCCTTTTCCAAGAGCCAAATACCAACGATAAGAATTGTCGCAATATTAGCTGTTAAACTAACCGTAAAAGCCGTCCAGGGTAAAACAGTTTTTCTTGCCCATTTCTCTTCATATTCGTGATAGTCGATTACTGCATTGCTATATTTAGCATAAGATTCGGTAGTATTAGCAAAGGCTTTTACTACTGACATTCCCTGTACGTACTCAATAATAGAACTATTCATTTTTTCTAGCGCTTCGTTATAACCTTTAGTTAAAGGCTCTAAGTCTTTAAAAAGAAATATTTGCGATAAAATTACAAGGGGAATTCCAGCTAAAGTAGCTAGAGTCAAGCGCCAATCTATTGTTAGTAAATAAATAATAGTTAGAGTTATAGTTACTACTGAACCTATAGTTTCAGGAATAACATGAGCAATAAATTCTTCAAAATAATCGACATCTTCATTAATGACTTGTTTGATAGCACCCGTCTGTTTGTGACTAAAATACCCCAAAGGCAATTCACTTAATTTTTGGGCTATTTTTAGTCTGAGATCGTGCAGGACATAATAAGCAGCGAGATGAGAACAAGTCCCCGCAATTCCCAAACAAATCCAGCGCAACAAAAGGACAAAAAAGATAGTTAGAGCGATTTGCTGTAGATAAGAACGAGAAAAATCTGGTTTAATGATTTCGATAATTATTAAATAAATTAAAGCAAAAGTAGTCACCCACAATCCGATCGCGACAATCCCCAACAAGATAGAAGCAATAATTCTCGTTTTTTTGAGTTTTGAGCGGTGCAAAAATAGTAGCAAGGGAATGGTCTGACATTTTTTTCACTCTCTGATTTGCTTGCGGTCTTAAAATTTAGCTCTTACTCTTACCCCCCAGGTTCTCGGTTCTCCTACTGCACCTAAAACCCCCGATTGCCCAAAATCAACTGCCGAGATAAAATACTCGGTATCGAGTAAATTTCTACCGTATAGATAAATACCAAAATTTTCACTAAACTCATATCCAACCGTCCCATTAAGCAAAATGTAGGGATCTTGTTTTAAGGTGTTTAATTCGTTAAAGTAAACAATTCCCGACCCGACCAATTCCAAACGACCGAAAAACCCTCCTTGAGGTTGACGGTATTGGAGTGCCAAATTGTAAGATAATTCTGGGGTAAAAATTACTCGATTGTTCTCTAAATTAACGCCATTAACCGGATCGATAAAATCTCCAAAAGTTGCGTTCGTATAGCCAAATCCCGCAATGATATCAAAACCA
Source organism: Candidatus Altimarinota bacterium (assembly GCA_012031035.1). GTDB lineage: Bacteria > Cyanobacteriota > Cyanobacteriia > Cyanobacteriales > Microcystaceae > Hydrococcus. Next base: position 41,093 of record JAAUUT010000023.1, read on the forward strand.
TCGAGCGGATTGATACGCAATTCTAACTCAGCACCATAAATATCGACTTCCGAGGCATTAAAAACTACTGTCGAAAATTGATCGACTGCGCGATCGATTTGATAATTATCGACTTGAGTATAGAATACCGACAGATTGGCTAATAATTTATCGTTGAACCAAGAAGACTTTAAACCTAGCTCGTAACTCCAAGAAGTTTCAGGGTCGAATTTAGTAAATTCAGGATTATCGGTTGCATAGCTAAAACCTCCTCCCTTGTAGCCTCTAGCAATTTTCCCATAACCGAATAACTGTTCGGAGAAGCGATATTCTGCTACTAATGAAGGTAAAAATTGATCCCAGCTTTCTTCAACATCGATTTCTGGACTCAGAGGAAATTCTCCTGAATCGGATCTAAAAACTCGTCTTCGATTCATGCTACGACTGTTGTGTTCATAACGCAGTCCAGCAGTTAAACTAAACTTCTCATTAAAATTATAAGTAGTTTGACCGAATAAAGCCGCAGTAGTGCTATCGAGTTCGGCAAGTTGCAAGTTTTCCCCGACTTCTGGTGCGCCAAAAGCAACAACGGCATCTGGCAAGACTCTAAAACCGATATCTACGTTGCGTTCTTGATATCCCAAAAAAAGTCCTACCGTCCATTGCCAAGGGTTTTGTCCATCGTTGGATTGCAGTCGAAATTCTTGAGAGTAATTAATTTGATTGTCCCTAGCTAAGCCAACTATTAAGGGCAGGGCTGAATAGTCTCCATCAATTTCATAGGGGTCTTGCTCCCAGTAGCGTCGAGAAGAAATCGAGGTAAATTTTAGAGATGAAGTTTCGTAAACTGCCGATAGAGATTGTGTATTGGTTTTAAGAACAAATTGACCTTCTTCGTCGTAATCGACTTGGAAAGGGTTTCGGCTGTTGAAAGGAACGAGTAATTGTTGACCGTCGTTATATAAATCGTAACTAGCACTGAAATCGATATTCCATTGTGGAGAAGGCTGCCAGCGCAGTTGTCCCCTTAAAGCCAGATCGCTACGACCGTCTAAGTCGCGATCGAGAGTAGTACTTTCAATAAACCCTTCCCTAGAACCGTAAGAACCCGATAAACGAACGAACAGATTTTCTGATAATGGCTGATTGAAAGCTAGTTGATTTAAAGTACTACTAAAATTACCAAAGCTACTTGAAACTTTTAGCGATTGCTGGTTATTTGGTTTTTCGGTCGTGATGTTAACTACACCGCCAGAAGTATTTCTTCCGTAGAGTGTTCCCTGGGGGCCTCGCAAAACTTCAACTTGTTCGAGATCGAACAGATCGATACTGGCAGAATAAGCATCGGTAATAGGAACTCCATCTACATAAAAACCGACCGCTCCTTCTCCAATTGTCGGATTGGATTGACCGCGAATTGTAAAATTAGAGAAATAGCGACTACCCGTTCCCAATACAGAAAAATTAGGAGTGTTAGCCGCAACATCTTCTAATCTATTAATCTGTCCATCTTCAATTTGTTGTTGGGTAATGGCCGTAATACTCGATGCTGTCTCCGCAAGGAGTTCGCTTCTTTTCTCGGCAGTAACGACAATTTCAATATCTTCCTCTCCCTGTGCCGAAGGAGCATCGCCAACAGCACTAAAAATTAACCCATCTTCACTATCAAATAACTCTACCGTAGGCTGTTTTTCTTCTCCGATCGCTACTACCCGAACCGTGTTTTCATCAACATTGGTAACAGTTACCTCGCTAACTCCTTCAATGGGATTTTCACTTCTATATGGCTGACCATCTGGCAGTTGTAACTGAGTACCTTGAATCTCGGCAATAAAATTATTGCCCTCTGAAACATTGACCACTCGCAACTGCTGTGCAGCCCCTTTGGGAGTCAGCAAGATGATTTCAAACCCCGTTTCGGTTGGATTGAGTTGCACTCGATTAATCGAGACAATTTGACCCGACTCTGGAGGAGTTGATGGTGTTTGTGCCGAGTCTTCAACCGGAGTGAATGCGAAAATCAATCCAGAGTCTGAATCGAACAATTCTATCTGTGGTCGTGCTGTTTCTCCAATGGCGTTAACGCGAATCGTACTGGCATTGACATTAGTCACTGTCACTTCCCTAATGCCTTCTATCGGATTGGATTGGGCAAATGGTTTACCGTCTGGCAGTTGCAGTTGCGCGTTGGGGATATCGGCAATAAAGTTATTGCCAGAACTAATATCGTTTGGTTGCAAAAGTTCTGCTACTCCGGTGGGAGTTTGTAAAATCAGTTCGATTCCTGTTTCGGTTTTGTTGAGTTGCACCCCAGTAACTCGAACTAACGATCTCGTTTGTGCTAAAAAGTAGATTGGCGATGAGATTTGATGTAACTGATGAAAGTCTCGTTGTTGTAAAACGTTGCCAAACGAGTTAGAAAAGAGGGCTTCGGTTGTACAACAAGTCAAATCTAGCGAGTTGTCTTGCTTGCTCGCTCGCTTCTCTGTGAAGATTGAAGAAAATTGTATCTCTTGAGAAAGAACTGGGTTGATGCTCAAAACGCTTATAACTCCCGTCAGTCCAAAGATTTGAAATAATTGCTCTAGTTTCATTGATATTTCCTCACACCAAACGCAAGCGCTTTTCCAGTCACGACTTGGAAGGCGATTAAATCAGAAGCGTTTCACAAGTCGCGATCGCTTGTAATGTACGCATATAAGAAACAAGAATGTTTCTTAGAAAAGAGTGGTCGTGTAATAAGTTTTTTGTCGATTATTCCACCAACCTTAAGAAGGTTATCATTATCGTCCTCATATTAAGCGATAATTTTATAACTTATTAATAATTGCTTGCAATAATTTTTTTGACATCATAATGGCTTTTATTAGCATCAAAAATTAAAAAAATATAAGAAAGTATTCTGCATAACAATCAAAAAAAAAGATTTTTGAGCGGACTTGACAAGGAAAGATCGTTAGTGATAAGAGTTAAATTAATGCAAATAATAATCAATAAATTTTTTCTCTAATGAAAAGATTTATTCACCGCTTAAAAGAATTCATCGAATCCGAATATTTATTGCGCAAAAATTATTGGTTGATTTTAAGTAGGTTGAATCTTATTGTATAATAATGATAATCGTTATCATACAGCTAAGAAGAAATTATTCGATCGCCAATAAATATTGCAATACTTAATCGAAGTCCTAACTTTGAGCCTTAAAAGCAATGACTATCATAGATTTTTTGAGTCAACGCTCTTTTGTCCAGCCACAACAAAAAGCTTATACTTTTATGGCTGATGGCAAAGAAGAAAAAGAAAGCCTTAGTTATCAACAACTCGATCGCCAAGCAAGAGCCATCGCCGCCTTACTGCAAAATTATCGGTCTGAAGGACAAAGAGCCTTACTCTTGTATCCACAAGGTTTAGAAGTAATTGCCGCTTTTTTTGGCTGTCTTTATGCAGGTGTAATTGCTATTCCCGCACCCGCACCCGAAGCAAGTCGGCTCAAACGTACCTTACCCAGACTCAGAGCGATCGTCAAAGATGCTGAAGCTTCGTTGATTCTCAGTACGCCAGAAATCATTGCGTTACTAAAAGGGACTTACTTAGCCGAGTCTGATTCTTTTGAGTGGATTGCTACTGCCAAAACCGACTGGAATCTTGCCGATGATTGGGAGCGTCCAGAACTCACAGGCGATCGCGTCGCTTATTTGCAATATACTTCTGGTTCGACATCTACTCCCAAAGGGGTGAAAATCTCCCACGAAAATATCCTGCAAAATTCCGCTTATATCAAACAGGCTTGGAGTTATGACACCGATAGTATCGCCGCTACTTGGCTACCCTATTTCCACGACTACGGATTGGTAGACGGTCTCATTCAACCCATCTATTCGGGGATTCCCAGTTACTTGATGTCTCCGATAACTTTTTTAAAGCGACCTCTACGCTGGTTAGAACTAATTTCGCGCTACGGTGTTACTAATACTGGGGGCCCAAATTTTGCTTACGATCGCTGTGTTAGTAGTTTTAAGCCAGAACAATTAGCCGCATTGGATTTAAGTAGTTGGCGCGTAGCCCATAGTGGCGCAGAAACAATTCGCGCTCAAACGCTAGAAAATTTTGTTGCTACCTTTGGTGCTTGTGGTTTTCAACGACAAGCCTTCTATCCTGCCTATGGTCTTGCTGAAGCTACGCTAGTAGTCACCACTCGCAAACTTGAAGAAGCAGTCAAAATCCTTAGCCTAGATGTTGATGCTCTTAAAGTAAATTGCGCGCGAGAAGCAACCGAAGCAAGTAGGGGGAGTTGGACGGTAGTAAGTTGCGGTCATCCCATTGGAGACTTTCAAACCGCGATCGTCAATCCAGAGACTTGCTGTCTGTGTGAAGAGGGAGAAATTGGCGAACTTTGGATCGCAGGAAGCAGTATCAGCCAAGGTTACTGGCATCGAATCCAAGAAACCAAACAAGTATTTGCTGCCTATATTCGCAATAGCGATCGAGGTCCTTTCTATCGTACGGGAGACTTAGGCTTTTTCCAAGATGGAGAATTTTTCTTTACTGGTCGTCTCAAAGAATTAATCGTTATCGATGGAGTCAACCATTACCCTCAAGATCTAGAAATAACCATAGAACAAAGTCATCCTCTCATTCGAGTTAATAGTGTAGCTGCCTTTGCGATCGAAGTAGATGGACGAGAAGGATTGGCTATTGCTGCGGAAATTCAAAGTCAACCAAAACAGCCAGAAGCCATTATTCGAGCAATCCAACAAGCGATCGCGCAAAACCATGAAATTGAAGTTGTCGGTATTGCCTTGCTCAAAAAAGGCGGTATATTAAAAACGTCTAGCGGCAAAATCGAGCGTCGTGCTTGCGCCCAAGAATTTTTAGCTGGTACGCTAGAAGCTTGGATGGTTTGGCAAAACCGACAGTTGCTCCTCAAGTAACTATACGTACCAAAAATACCAGTATTGAAAATTGGTTAATCGCTAAATTAGCACAAACGCTCAATCTCACACGAGAACAAATCGATATCGAAGAACCATTAGCTAGTTATGGTTTAAGTTCTCGAAGTTTGGTGACTTTAGTGGGAGACTTAGAAGAATGGTTGGGGGTCAGTCTATCTGCAACACTTTTGTGGCAGTATCCTACTATAAGATCGGTCAGTGCCTATTTGTCTGGAGAAGAAACTAGCCCCCAAAAGATAACTCCTGCAAACAAATCAGAAGAACCAATTGCTGTAGTGGGAATGGGTTGTCGTTTTCCAGGTGCAGATAGTCCAGAAGCTTTTTGGCAATTGTTGCGAGATGGTGTGGATGCTATTACTACCGTTCCGACAACCCGTTGGCATGGCGATCGCGAATGGGGGGGCTTTCTTCGAGAGGTCGATCGCTTTGACGCGCAATTTTTTAATATTTCTCCCCGCGAAGCCGAGTATATCGACCCCCAACAACGTCTGACTTTAGAAGTTGCTTGGGAGGCACTAGAATATGGAGCTATACCAGCCAGATCGTTAGCCGGGACACAGACAGGTGTTTTTATCGGTATCGCTACTAATGACTATGCTCAAAGACACTTACACGATCTAAATTACAGTGATGCCTATTTGGGAACGGGAATGGCATCTAGTCTTGTCGCCAATCGTCTTTCTTATTATCTCGATCTTAGAGGCCCTTCTCTAGCAGTAGATACAGCTTGTTCTTCCTCTCTAGTTGCCGTGCATCTTGCCTGCCAGAGTATTAACAACGGCGAATGTCATCTAGCGATTGCTGGTGGAGTTAATGTAATTCTTAACCCTGTATTGACGGCTAGTTTTGCTAAAGCAGGAATGATGTCGGCGGATGGACATTGCAAAACCTTCGATGTGGCTGCCGATGGCTACGTCAGAGGTGAAGGTTGCGGTATTGTTATTTTAAAACCTTTATCAGCAGCGATCGCCGACGGGAATAAGATTTTTGCAGTAATTAAAGGTTCTGCGGTCAATCAAGACGGTCGTAGCAATGGTTTAACAGCCCCCAACAGTTTAGCCCAACAGGCAGTAATCAGCCAAGCCTTACAAAAAGCTAATGTCAGTCCCTCTGAGATAGGCTATGTAGAAACTCACGGAACCGGAACCCCATTAGGAGATCCGATCGAAGTTGAAGCTTTAAATTCAATTCTCAGTCATGACAGGCTTCCAGAAAAACCTTGCGCGATCGGTTCTGTTAAAACTAATATCGGGCATTTAGAAGCAGCCGCAGGGATTGCTGGCTTGATAAAAGTAGTACTCTCGCTGCAAAATCAAGCTATTCCACCTCATCTACACTTAAAAAATATCAATCCTTTAGTTGCTAAAAACAATCGGTGTCTATCTATTGTCGATCGACTTCTACCTTGGACAACAAATATTCCTAGATTGGCTAGTGTTAGTTCTTTCGGTTTTGGCGGAACTAATGCACATACGATTGTCAGTGAATGGGAAGAGATTAGTCAAGATAGAGAAAACACTTCAATTGTCGATCGCCCACTGCATCTGTTGACTCTCTCAGCTAAAAATGAGAAGGCATTAACAGATTTAGTCGGGAGTTATCGGCAGTTTTTAACCAATAACCCCGAAATTTCCCTTGCAGATATTTGTTTTACTGCCAATACTAGAAGGACTCATTTTGACTATAGTTTGGCTGTTATTGCCGAATCGCATCAACAGTTACAAGCAAGATTAACTTCCTATTTGAATCGAGAAGAAACTTTTGGGTTATGGCAATCTCAAAGACAGAAAAATAACAATCCAAATATTGCTTTCTTATTTACAGGGCAAGGTTCTCAGTATGCGGGGATGGGCTACCAACTCTATCAAACTCAGCCTACTTTTAAAAATACACTCGATCGCTGCGCGGAAATTCTCGAACCTTATTTAGATAAAAATTTACTCGAATTACTATTTTCAAACAACACAAATTTCCTAGACGAAACCATCTACACTCAACCTGCCTTATTCGCCCTAGAATACTCTCTAGCCCAACTCTGGCAATCTTGGGGAATTGTTCCCGATGCAGTGATGGGACATAGTGTAGGCGAATATGTCGCTGCAACTTTAGCTGGCGTATTTAGCTTGGAAGATAGCTTGAAATTAATCTGCCAAAGAGCTAAATTAATGCAATCTTTGCCTCAAAATGGAGCGATGTTAGCAGTATCAGCTTCAGAAGCTGAAATAACTCCTTGGTTAACAAAATTTGAAAATCAAGTAACCATTGCTGCCATCAATGCACCAAATAGTATCGTAATTTCTGGCTTACGCGAAGCGATCGAACAGATCGAGAAACAATTAACAGCCAAAGCGATTAAAACGAAAAGATTGCAAGTATCTAATGCTTTTCACTCTCCATTAATGGAGCCTATTTTAGAAGAATTCGAGTGGATAGCTTCAACAATTAACTATTCTCAACCAAAAATTAAACTAATTTCTAATTTAACTGGGCAGTTAATTACTGATGAAGTCACTCATCCAGAATATTGGTGTCGTCATCTACGCAATCCCGTCCGCTTTGCTGCTGGTATCGATACTCTCGATCGCCTGGGGACGAATGTTTTTATTGAAATTGGTGCCAAACCAATACTTTTAAGCATGGGTCGTCAATGTTTGCCAAAACATCAAGGACTTTGGCTTTCCAGTTTACGTCCCCAACAATCCGATTGGCAAGAGCTTTTAGAGAGGTTAGCAACACTCTACAGCAATGGAATTGAGATAGACTGGTCGGGATTCGATCGCGATTACCCTCGCAATCTCTGTATTTTACCCAGATATCCCTTCCAAAGAGAACGTTATTGGCTGGATGTTAATGAAAACAAGACTGGCGATCGATTAACTTCACACCTCGATTTATTGCATGGATGCAAAGTCGAACAATTGACTCAACAATTACAAACAAACCATCGACTGTCAGTAGAAGAAAGTAAACTATTACCAAAATTATTGCAACTAATCGCTACAACGCAGCAAGAACAGCAAGAGGTTGCATCCATGCAAGACTATCTCTATCAAATTGAATGGCAACTCAAACCTCATCAGGAGCCGAGCTTATTGTCAACATCCCGATCGCCCGAAGATGATTTAGTTTGGTTGATTTTCAGCGATCGCCAAGGGGTAGGAGAAACTCTCAGCCTAGAATTAGAAAAACAAGGTCAAAGTTGTTTGCTCGTCGAGCATCATCATAGCTTTAGTCGTAAAGATCTAACTACCTGGGAGCTCGATCCACTCAAACGAGAAGATTGGCAACACTTGTTTGCAGAAATTGCAGCAACAGGCAAACAGTTACGAGGTGTCATTCATCTTTGGAGTTTGGATGCAGTATCTAGTTCTCAGTTAAATCTTGAAACTCTCGAACGAGCGCGAAATTTTGGAACGCTCAGCGTCCTATATTTAGTACAAACGCTAGCCAAACAACAGTTAACCGAATCTTTTGCCTTATGGTTGGGAACGCGCGAAGCAATGCCGATTAACTCAGGTCAAACTGTTGCTGTGGCTCAAACACCTCTATGGGGATTGGGAAAAGTAATTTCCCTGGAATATCCTCAACTTTGGGGAGGAATTATCGATTTAGATTCAGATAGTTTAACGGCAATAGCAACTAACTTAACTGGCGAACTAGAAGACTCCGAGGGAGAAGATTACATTGCTTTTCGTCAGGGACAAAGATACGTTGCCAGATTAGTCAAAACTCCTCCACTCCATTTCAAACCAGTATCGATCCAGACTGATGCCACCTATTTAATTACAGGTGGATTGGGCGCTTTGGGATTGCAAATTGCTCGATGGCTGGTGGCAGAAGGTGCAAACAATTTAGTTTTAATTGGGCGCAGACAGGCTTCAGAACGAGCGAGAGAGACATTAAAACAATTAGAGAACACAGGAATCAATCTCAGAATTATTCAAGCAGATGTCTCTAATTATCGAGACATGGAAGCTGTTTTCGAGCAAATTGCCCGAATGCCAATGCTTAAAGGCATCGTTCACGCTGCTGGGTGGCAAGCGATCGCCCGCTAGAAAACACCGATTTAAGCGAATTTGATGGTGTTTGGTCGGCTAAAGTTACGGGTGCTTGGATTTTACATCAATTAACTCAAGAAATGAGTCTAGATTTCTCTGTCAATTTTTCCTCGATCGCTTCTGTTTGGGGTGGTAAAGGACAAGGTGTATATGCTGCTGCCAATCAATTTCTAGACGGATTAGCCCACTATCGATCGAGTCTGGGACAGCCAACTTGGAGTATTAATTGGGGTCCTTGGGCGGGGGAAAATATGGCAGATGCTAAATTCAAGACTAAATTAAGTCGTCTGGGTATTACTCCTCTATCTCCAGCAACAGGAATTCGAGCTTTAAAAGCTTTGTTGAGTACAAACCTCATTCAAGCTACGGTAGCACGAATAGACTGGCATCTGTTCCAAGATATTTATCAATCTCGACGAGCGAGATTATTATTCGAGCAAATTGCCCCAGCTACAACAACCAAACCAACTTCTCGATCGCAATCTTCAGGTGTTCTTTTACATCAATTAAAACAAACACCAAAGAGAGAACTTTTTACTCAAATAAAAACCTATTTACAAATAAAATTAGCCAAAATTCTCAAATTAAAACCAGCAGCGATCGAACCCCAACAAGGCTTTTTTGAATTAGGTCTAGATTCTTTAATGGTAGTTGAGCTTAAAAATTGTCTGGATCGAGATTTTGAGACTATTTTTTCCACAAGTTTAATTTTTAACTATTCAACCCTAGATAAATTAGCCAGTTATCTAGAAGATTTTCTTAATGGCCAAACAGAAATGAAAATTCAAGAGCGAGAAAATCAACTTGAAACTAAGGAAATCGATTCACTAAATCCTCAAGAATTAGAACAATTACTCGTTCGAGAAATTCAAGAAATAGAAACATTAATTAGTTATTGAGGTTTTTAATACTCAATAATTCCCAAACAATTTCTCTTGACGATTGCTTACTTTTATTAATTAACAACTCAAACAGAACAGCTATATGAGCCAAGAAATTGCCGAGGTCAACCAAACAGGTTTAACTAAAGAAGTATTACTGAAAGTCAGACAACTAAAGACAAAAATTGAGGAACACGATCGACTCAAACACGAACCGATCGCCGTTATTGGGATGGGTTGCCGTTTTCCCGATCGAGTAAATAGTCCCCAAGAGTATTGGCAATTACTAGAAAAAGGTATTGATGCCATTTCTGAAGCACCGAGCGATCGCTTTACAAAAAATCAAAAATACGGTGGTTTTTTAACAGATATAGATCGATTTGACCCACAATTTTTTGGAATTTCTCCTCGCGAAGCGACTAGTCTCGACCCCCAACAAAGATTGTTACTAGAAGTAAGTTGGGAAGCGTTAGAAAGGGCAGCCATAGCACCATCACAACTACAGGGAAGCAACAGTGGAATTTTTGTCGGTATTTCTCATAATGACTATAGCGAACTAATTCGACAGGCAGGTGAGGAAGCGATCGACAGCTACTATGCGACGGGAAATAGTCTTAATGTGGCTGCGGGAAGATTAGCCTATCTTTTTGGCTGCCAGGGGCCAGCAATGGCGATCGACACGGCTTGTTCTTCCTCTTTAGTTGCCGTACATTTGGCAGTTCAAAGCTTGCGTCGTCGAGAATGCAATCTTGCTTTAGCTGGTGGAGTCAATTTAGTTTTATCTCCCTATAATAGTTTAGCTTTATCGATCGCTAACTTGATGGCAGCAGATGGTCGTTGTAAGACTTTTGATGTCGGTGCAGATGGCTATGTTAGAGGTGAAGGCTGCGGAGTTATCGTTCTCAAAAGATTAAAAGAGGCGGTTGCAGACCGAGACAACATTTTAGCCGTAATTCGCGGTTCTGCGGTCAATCAAGACGGACGTAGTAGCGGTTTAACCGTTCCCAATGGTATAGCGCAACAAGAATTAATTCAAGCTGCCTTAGCCGATGCTAGAGTGCAACCATCGCAGATAAGTTATCTAGAAGCCCACGGGACGGGAACTTCTCTCGGAGATCCGCTTGAAGTTGAAGCGATCGCGACAATTTTATGTCAAAACCGCGATCGCAATTTTCCTTTGGCGATCGGTTCGGTAAAAACTAATATCGGACATTTAGAATCGGCTTCTGGTATTGCGGGTTTAATCAAAGTCATTTTGGCACTACAGCATCAAAAAATTCCACCTCATCTGCATCTAAAACAACTCAATCCACAGATAGCTTGCCAAGATAGAATAATTATTCCCAGCCAGCTAATGCCTTGGCAAACTGAAGGTTCGCGCATTACTGGCGTTAGTTCTTTTGGCTTTAGTGGAACTAATGCCCACGTTATTTTAGAAGAACCAAGTATTGTCGATCGCCCTCTTAAAAATAAAAGTTACGACCGAGAAGATCGCCCACAGCATCTTTTAACTCTCTCGGCTAAAAATGAGAAAGCATTAGCAGATACGATCGAGAGATACAGTGCATTTATAAATAACCATCCTGAAATTCCCCTTGCAGATCTTTGCTTTACCGCTAATACGGGAAGAAATCATTTTTCTCATCGTCTAGCTGTTATTGCTGAGACTTTAGAATCTTTAAGCCAACAGTTATCTCGTCAGTTATCATCAAAATCTTTAGAGGATACCGCATCGCCTAAGATCGCTTTTTTATTTACAGGGCAAGGTTCTCAGTATGCGGGGATGGGCTACCAACTCTATCAAACTCTGCCCACTTTTAAGAATACACTCGATCGCTGCGCGGAAATTCTCGAACCTTATTTAGATAAAAATTTACTCGAATTACTATTTTCAACAACACAAATTTCCTAGACGAAACCATCTACACTCAACCCGCCTTATTTGCCCTGGAATACTCTCTAGCCCAACTCTGGTTATCTTGGGG
>JAAUUT010000024.1 GCA_012031035.1 Candidatus Altimarinota bacterium
GTGAAGCACGAGTCCGTAAACGTCGCCCGAAAGCTTATCCTTTAATGACGAAACCTCGGCACGAATTCCGCTCATCAATGGCAAACTGCTTAAACCACAAGCTTTTTCGCTTTTCTTAGTGCCATTCGGTCTTGAGTCAAGGCAGTAACAAAGCATTAGAATTTCTCAACAGTCGCAGTCTTGACTTTGGTTCCACTGCTGGGGCAGCAGCTTTAATTGGCAAAGCAAATGGCAATCCTATCAAATCTATCTACGTTTACTCTAAACCAGAATGGACGGCATTAGTGACGAGGGCAGATTCTCCCATTCAAACTGTAGCCGACTTAAAAGGAAAACGAGTCGCTGTGACTAGGGGAACCGATCCTTATATCTTTTTGTTACGGGCGTTGGATAGCGTTGGTTTGAGCGAACAAGATGTCGAAATTATCCAACTACAACACGCGGATGGTCGAGCCGCCCTAGAAAAAGGAGATGTCGATGCTTGGGCGGGTTTAGATCCCCACATGGCAACAACTGAGCTAGAGAAGGGTTCGCGTTTATTTTTCCAAGCACCAGAATTTAACAGCTATGGCGTGTTGAACGTGCGAGAAGAGTTTGCCCAACGATATCCAGGCTATGTAGAGCGGGTATTAACAGCTTACGAAAGAGCGCGAAAATGGGCATTAGAAAATCCTGACGAATTGAAACAAATATTAGCTAAAGAGTCGAGATTATCGGATGCTGTTGCTGCAAAACAACTGGAACGAACCGATTTGAAGAATTCTCATATTGGAGAGATACAGAAAGAGGTTATTGCTGCCGCAGGTGATGTCTTGAAAAAAAGTAATGTTATTCAAAACTCAGTCGATATTGCCCAAACTGTTAATGAATTAATCGAACCTCAGTTTATCGAACAGATCGCGAGTAATTTTCCTCACACCTAGAAGTCTACGTTGCCCAATCAGCCAGGAAATCAATTTCCTGGCTTACAGATAAAGTCGGTTTAAACCGACTTCCTATATTAGCCAAGGAATTAATTCCTTGGCTAAACGAACGAGAATGATATAGCCCTGGAGAAAATGGGGGAGAAGTGCATAACTTTTAACCTAAATAATCCCGATGAAAACCCAATTTTTGACTTATTCATGAGCCTAACTTCATCAGTTATAAAACGGCGATCGCGAAGGCAAAATTCTTTATTCCAAATCCGTTGGACGCGCGGTTTATATCTCCCGATTGTTCTCCTCATTGGGTGGGAGATTCTTTCGCATCTAAGGATCTTTCCACCCAATTTACTTCCTGCACCGTCAATAGTCGTGGGTACGATTAGAGAACTAGCGTTAAGCGGCGAATTATTCGGTCACATCGGCATTACTTTGTATCGCGTTGCTTTGGGTTTTATTATTGGTAGTGCGATCGCAACGGTTTTAGGTTCTTTAACTGGCTATTCCCCCTTAATGCAGGATTTACTAGACCCTCTCTTACAATCTCTCCGTAACATTCCCTCGTTAGCGTGGGTTCCTCTCTTTATCTTATGGATGGGAATTTACGAAACCTCAAAAATTTCTCTTATTGCAGTGGGTGTCTTTTTTCCGGTTTATCTCAATCTAATGAGTGGCATTCAAGGAGTCGATCGCAAGTTAGTAGAAGTAGGCAAAGTCTATCGTTTTAAGGGTTGGAAGCTGATTAGACGGGTGTTTTTCCCTGCTACTTTACCCGCTTACATCGTCGGGTTGCGAAGTGGTTTGGGGTTAGGGTGGATGTTTGTAGTGGCAGCAGAAATTATGGGTTCGAGTCAGGGACTTGGTTTCTTATTAGTGGACGGTCAAACTACAGGTCGTCCGACGATTATTCTTGCCAGTATCATTCTGTTTGCGATTCTTGGCAAGCTAACGGATACGGGTTTAGCAGTTTTAGGTAAACATCTACTTCATTGGCAAGACTCTTATAAATTATGAATTATGAATTATGAATTATAAAAATTAGGAGAAAAGTAGTCAGGTAAAATCTCTGCGAACTTATACTCTTTTTAAAAATTCTGATGTATTTCTCAGTGCCTCTGCGCCTCTGTGGTTATATTGAAATTTATCGATTATGTTGCGAATTGAAGAAGCATATAAACAATTTAACAATGGTTTTTTAGCCTTAGAAAATATCAATCTTGACATTGCTGAAGGCGAGATCGTTAGTTTGGTGGGGACGAGTGGTTGTGGGAAAAGTACGCTGCTGCGAATTATTTCAGGCTTAGATGTGCCGACTTCAGGACAAGTTTACATCGATCGCGAACCCATTACTAAACCTCACCCCGCCATTGGTGTTGTTTTTCAAGAACCTCGTCTGATGCCTTGGCTGAACGTTCGCGACAATGTTCGATTTGGTTTGGACACAGTGCCCAAAGTACGAAGAGAACGACTCACTGAAACGATACTCGATCGCGTTGGTTTATCGAACTTTGCCTGTGCCTTGCCCCGTCAACTTTCTGGAGGAATGGCACAACGAGTTGCGATCGCCCGTGCTTTAGTGACTAATCCAGCAATCCTATTACTGGACGAGCCTTTCAGCGCTTTAGATGCTTTCATTCGCAGTGCCCTTCAAAACCACCTACTCGAAATTTGGGAATACGATCGCCCGACGATGGTTTTAGTGACTCACGATCTCGAAGAAGCTTTAGTGTTGAGCGATCGCGTTATCGTCATGCGCGGCAACCCCGGACACATTTACCAAGAATTTCGGTTAGATTTGCCTCGTCCTCGCAAACGTACCGATTTAAAGTTTCAACAGTGGAAAGAAAAATTGCTCGATGCGATCGACCTTTCTACTCAAACACAAGTACCTCTTTTTTCGACTCAAACTTAAATAGATCGCCCTTTAGAAGCAGCATCATACTTTTTTGCGCAAACCTCTTGTTTTCCTCAACTATGTATGACATACTTTGTTAAACCACAAAAATACTATAAATTGATAGGAATATTGTATTTTTGAAAACTAAAAGTTTTTGGCGATCGCAAAGTGTTGATTTATTCCACTAAAAACCTACTAAAACAATTGCTTTGGCGGACGCGAAAGCGAGCGATAGCGCTTTTTCTTTTGTTTGCCCTCGGTTTGGCGTTGAGCTTGGTTATATCGGCTTGTAGCCCTAATGTGGCTCAAAAACAGTCGTTAGTTCTGCGAATCGGTCATCAGAAGTTCGATCCGCTAACTTTAGTGAAAGCCCAGGGAAATTTAGCCGAAAAGCTAAAACCATTAGGGGTGTCTTCTGTGGAATGGACGGAGTTTCAGTCGGGGCCGCCCATCATGGAAGCATTAAATGCGGGGAGCATCGACATTGCCCGTACCGGAGA
Organism: Candidatus Altimarinota bacterium; assembly: GCA_012031035.1. Taxonomy (GTDB): domain Bacteria; phylum Cyanobacteriota; class Cyanobacteriia; order Cyanobacteriales; family Microcystaceae; genus Hydrococcus. Next base: position 3,321 of record JAAUUT010000024.1, read on the forward strand.
CGCACCACCCGTCATCGCTCAAGCGGCTAACGCTCCCTTAGTTTATGTAGGAGGAAGTGCCCCCAAGAACAAAAGTTCTGCGGTGTTGGTGAAAGAAGATTCTCCCATCAAAACAATTACCGATTTGAAGGGTAAAATAGTCGCCTTTGCCAAGAGTTCCAGTGCCAACTACTTTATCGTGCGCGTGTTGGAATCGGGAGGCGTGAAGTGGGAAGACATTAAACCCGCTTATCTATCTCCAGCCGATGCGCGATCGGCATTCGAGCAAGGTAGTGTCGATGCTTGGGCGATTTGGGATCCTTTCTATGCAGTAGCACAAATAAAAGCGAAAGCACGAGTATTGCGAGATAGCGATGGTTTGGTAACTAATCGAGATTTTTATCTCGCTAACAGGGCATTTGCTCAAGAACATCCAGAAATTATCGATGCCATTCGCGAAGAAACGCAGACAGTGGCAGCTTGGGCAACCAAAAATCCAGAGCAAGTAGCAGCCTTGCTTTCGCCAATCTTAGGAATCGATACATCTATTTTAGAAGTGGTAAATCAGCGACGAGACTATAGTTTCGAGCCGATGACACCAGAGATGGTAGCAGAACAACAGGCGATCGCAGATACCTTCCACAAACTCAAAATTATTCCCAAACCCATCAATGTAGCCGATGCAGTTTGGCAATCTTCTTCATAATTCGGGGGAAATTGTGTTTTTTCGATTGAAATCTGTCCTAAAAAAGACGCGACTATTTGCTTTTCTCTTTGCCCTCGGTTTTGGGTTGAGTATTGCGTTATCTGCTTGCACGACGACTATTAACAATCCCACTCAAAATGGGGAAGTTATCCGCCTCGGTTATCAGAAGTTTGGCACTCTTAACATCCTAAAAGCGCGAGGCAATTTAGAAAAACGCTTTCAAGACCAAAACATCTCGGTGCAATGGACGCAGTTTCCCGCCGGGCCGCAACTGCTAGAAGCACTCAACACAGGTAGCATCGACTTTGGACATACCGGAGAAGCACCGCCCATCTTCGCACAAGCGGCTGGCGCACCGCTAGAATACGTTGCCAGTCAAACGCCAAACCCAAAAGGAGAAGGGATTTTAGTGAGTAAAGATTCTCCAATTAAAACAGTGGCAGATTTAAAAGGAAAAAAGGTTGTCCTCAATAAAGGTTCTAACGTGCATTTTTTTCTAGTTAAAGCCGTAGAAAAAGCGGGATTAAAGTATGAAGATATCGAACCCGTGTTTTTACCGCCTGCTGATGCTAGAGCAGCTTTCGAGCAAGGTAGCGTTGATGCTTGGGCAATTTGGGATCCTTTCTACACTGCGGCTAAACGGGCGACAGATGCCCGCGTCCTTGTAGACGGAGAGGGAATCGTGGCAAATCGCGAGTTTATTTGGCAGCCAAACCATTTGTCGCTAAATATCCAAAACGAGTTAAGGCAATTTTAGAAGAAACCGAAAAAGCTGATGTCTGGGCGAAGTCTAATATCAAGGAAGCGGCCACCTTACTTTCACCCCAATTAGGGATTGATGTAGCGACATTGGAAGAAGTTTTGCAACGCAGTCCGGTAGGAATTCAACCGATTAAACCAGACGTAGTGGCTTATCAGCAGCAGGTGGCAGATACCTTCTATCAATTAAAACTGTTGCCCGAACCCGTTCGAGTTGAAGAAGTCGCCCAAGTAAGTAATGAGTAGTTCAGGAGTTCAGTATTTTATGAGGAGAGGAGTTTAGTAGGGGCGTTCTTGCCATTCGCCCGTACAGGAGGAGAGGAGTAGAGACGCGATATATCACTACATCCACTCTAGCACTGCGAATGGTGTCATTACAGTAGACAGGAGTTTAAGAGTTCAGTAGAAAAACATGATTATTGCGATTTTAGGTCACAGATTAAGGAGATAAGGAACACAATGCAAGTTCTCTGGTTTATTCCCACACATGGAGATGGTCGATACCTGGGTACAGGAATTGGCGGACGTTCTACCGATTTATCCTACCTCAAACAAATCGCCCAAGCAGTAGATCGCCTGGGTTTTACAGGGGCATTACTACCGACTGGGCGTTCTTGTGAGGATGCCTGGATTGTTGCCTCAACTTTAGTATCGCACACTCAACAGATGCGCTTTCTCGTAGCAATACGTCCTGGTTTAGTATCTCCTGGCGTGGCGGCGAGAATGGCTGCAACATTCGATCGCCTGTCGGGAGGACGCTTATTAATTAACGTCGTTACAGGCGGCGATCCGGTCGAGTTGGCAGGGGATGGCTTACATTTAAGTCATGACGATCGCTATAAACTAACCGATGAATTTCTTAGTGCATGGCGAGCGATCGCATCGGGAGAAGATGCTAACTTAAAGGGAGATTATCTCGACATCAGAGGCGGTAAATTACTCTTTCCTCCCGTTCAGAAACCCTATCCGCCCTTATGGTTTGGCGGATCTTCTCCTATCGCCCAAGAAATTGCTGCCAAACACGTCGATGTCTATCTGACTTGGGGAGAACCGCCCCAACAAGTAGCACAAAAAATTGCTTCAGTGCGCCGTCTAGCTCAAGCAGAAGGACGAAATCTCAGATTTGGCATTCGACTGCATATTATCGTGCGGGAGACGGAAAGCGAAGCCTGGGATGCGGCTAATCAGTTGATTCGCTACGTCGATGAAGATGCGATCGCGACAGCACAAAAAGCTTATTCTCGTATGGATTCAGAAGGACAGAAACGGATGAGTCAGTTGCATAATGGCAGTCGAGAGGCGTTAGAGATTAGTCCGAATTTGTGGGCGGGAGTTGGTTTGGTGCGCGGTGGTGCAGGAACGGCTTTGGTGGGCGATCCCGATACGGTAGCGGCAAGGATGTTGGAGTATACCGATTTGGGCATCGATACATTTATCCTGTCTGGCTATCCCCATCTAGAAGAGGCTTATCAGGTGGCGGAATTGTTATTCCCTCGTTTGCCGTTGGATAATCTGCCAACCACTCAGCAGCAGGTGATGTTTAGTCCTTTTGGGGAAATTATGGCGAATGATAATTTTCCGAAACAGCAATCTCGAAGGCCGACTACGGTGGATTAGAGTGTTTCTCACGCAGAGACACAGATAAAGAAAAGGAGAATGGAAATGAGTTTACACGAGCAAATCGATCGCGAGATTGACGAGAAGCGCAATTGGGCGTTAAGGAGACAGTTAGGGATTCCTAATAATAAGCGTTTGTGGGTGTTGGCTTGTATGGACGAACGGCTACCCGTAGAGAAAGCGTTAGGAATTGGTGAGGGGGATGCTCATATTTTCCGCAATGCTGGGGGACTAGTGACGGATGATGCAATTCGTTCTGCGATGCTGACGACGCAGTTTTTTGGCACTCAGGAAATTATCGTCATTAATCACACTGAATGCGGCATGATGACGGCTTCGGGCGATTTTCTCACCCAAGCTTTAAAAGAACAAGGGATTGATGTTGATGAGGTCATTATCGATCCTGCATTACCCGATTTAAAGTTACCTAGAGGGGTTTTTTCGACTTGGATTAAGACCTTTACTGATGTCGATGCTATTACAGGCAAACAAGTAAAATTGCTGCGGAGTTCTCCTCTTATTCCCGACAATGTGGTAATTCACGGCTATATCTGGGAAGTTGAAACTCAAAGTCTGCGCCGTCCTTACGAATGCTTGAGCAAAAAAGTTAATACAGCAGAGGAGATGGGGGATAAAACGCATAGCGCCCAAGCTTTAAATGCTGTTGTTTAAACTCAACTGGTTTTGATTGGCTAGTAATAATATAGCACCACAGATTTACCCGTTGCCACCGGAGCGGAAACAGTTGTGCAAAATTAGTAATTTTGGTAGGAGTTGAGTCATGAAATTTAAGATTTTAGGGGCGATCGCGGCAATAATGACCTTAATTTTCCTAGATAATCAAAGCAGCGCAGTTGCCCAAGATCTTCAAACCCCTTTCTCGTGTAAGCTAAGCGAGCCGCTACCAAAAGACTAATGAATAATACCACAGACTCTCAACTAAAAGGCGAACCCTTGACACCCCCTTGCAGACCGCTGTCAATTCGCAATTATTTAAGTATAACCTCCCACTTTTTATAGTCTTCTAAAGTAGGCAAATTTAAAAAATGTAATCTTAGAAACTTACTTTTCAAAAATAATTGTGGTAGATTTGGCAAGTAAATACATTATTCCTATCAACTAATTGTACTTAATGTAGACTTGAACTTTGCCAAGGATGCTGTGTTGATTGGCTGTTGGAGTGTGTCACCCCAAATTATTGATTAACGAATGGTTAATGCACGCGAGTAACTTTTGGCTAATCGTTAACCAAAACTTTTTGGGTTGAAAAAATCAAGAATTCCGCTCTGTTTTCTACAAACAACTTAATTAAGGAAACTTTTTATGCAATTACTCGAACGAAATGAATTGAAAGACTATGTAGCTGTGGCAGATTCTCTCTCTCGTGAGTTAGCACAAACCGCAGTGGAACGCGATGCTAAGGCAGGTCTTCCAACCGATGAAATCGAGAAATTACGCGATCGCGGTTTGCTTCCTTTGGTCGTTCCCAAGGAGTACGGCGGCATTGGTGCGACTTGGGTAGAAGCGTTAAAGGTGGTTCAAAAACTCTCGAAAGCAGATGGTTCCATCGGACAACTGTATGGCAACCATTTGAATTTAGTGGCTTTAGGTCATGTATCTGGAACAAGCGAGCAAAAAAAGCGATTTTATCGAGAAACGGCGCAAGAAAATTTATTTTGGGCAAATGCGATTAACACGCGAGATACCCGTCTGATTATTGCATCAGAGGGAGAACATTTTCGCGTCAATGGCATTAAAGGCTTTGGGACAGGAGTTGAGAGCGCAGATAGGCGGGTATTTGCCGCACAGCAAGATGGTGTAGCATTGCCCGTGCTGTTTGTCATTCCCAAGGAAAGAGAAGGGTTAGTTTCGCAACAAGATTGGGATAACTTCGGGCAGCGACGTACTGATAGTAGTAGTTTTAGCTTCCAAAACGTCTTAGTCTACAAAGATGAGGTTTTTGGATACCCCACACCGCCCGATAGTGCCTTCGCAACTTTCCTCGGTATCATCGCTCAATTGACCAAAACCTATATTTATCTTGGCGTGGCAGAAGGAGCATTAGAAGCAGGAAAGGCATACACTCAAACCCTTGCTAAACCCTGGCTGACTTCTGGGGTAGAGAGTGCTACCCAAGACCCTTACATTTTGCATCATTATGGCGAGTTCTGGGTCGAACTACAAGCCGCGATCGCTCTAGCAGATAAGATTGCATTAGAGGTACAAGCTGCTTGGGAAAAAGAAGGGGCACTGACTAATGAAGAGCGAGGTGAAATCGCGATCGCCACTTTTGCTGCTAAAACGCAAGCAACCCGCGTCGGATTGGATATTAGCACCCGCATTTTTGAAACGTTAGGCAGTCGTGCCACTGCTACTAAGTATGGCTTCGATCGCTACTGGCGAGATTTACGAACTTTCACCCTCCACGACCCAGTAGATTACAAACTACGAGATGTCGGCAATTGGCTTCTTAACGAGGAACTGCCAGCGATTACTCAATATTCATAACTACCGAATCATAAAGATTAGACTTCTTACTTTTATTCGGGAAAAGGGGAAGAGAACAAATAAAGAAATGTACAAATTAATCAGCAAACAAAATATAGATCGCCTTGTCCCTTGGGGCGTACCCATTGGATTAATACTAATTTGGCAGATACTATCGCAGTTGGGCTTGATTTCGACAAGAATCTTACCTGCACCTACAGCCGTCATCGAGGCAGCGATTCGATTAGCAAGTACGGGTGAGTTGTTGCATCATATTTCTACAAGTGCTTATCGTGCCTTGATGGGATTTGTCATTGGCGGCGCGATTGGTTTTATTTTGGGATTGTCGAACGGTGCGTTTACACTGTCCGAACGCTTATTCGATACCTCAGTACAAATGTTGCGAAATATTCCTCATCTGGCAATGATTCCACTAGTAATATTATGGTTTGGCATTGGCGATGCAGCTAGAATATTTCTGGTCGCGATCGGGGTTTTATTTCCCATTTATATCAACACTTTTCACGGTATTCGTACAGTAGATCGCGGCTTGTTAGAAATGGGCAAAGTCTACGGATTGAAATCTTGGGAGCTATTTTGGCAGGTAATTCTTCCTGGTGCGATGCCATCAATTTTGGTCGGCGTGCGTTTTGCTTTGGGCATTATGTGGCTGACGCTAATTGTCGCAGAAACGATCGCGTCTGATTCTGGAATTGGCTACATGGCAATGAATGCCCGCGAGTTTATGCAAACCGATGTGGTTGTCTTCAGCATTTTATTGTATGCCCTATTAGGGAAATTAGCCGACGCGATCGCCCGTCTTTTAGAAGCAAAATTACTGCAATGGCATCCAAGTTATCAGTAATTGTTTGTCACTTGTCCTTTGTCCCAATAACTAAGGACTAATGACTAATGACCAATAACCAATGACTAAACAGTTTATGAATTCAACTAATCGAGGTGCAGATCTTAAAATTTGGGAGTTAAGTAAAGCCTTTGAGCAAATGCAGGTTTTACAACAATTAAACTTAGAAGTCGCGCCAGGAGAATTTGTTGCGATCGTCGGACGGAGTGGATGCGGTAAAAGTACGCTACTGCGCTTAATTGCCGGATTAGAAACGCCGAGTAGTGGAGGCGTGTTAATCGACGGCGAACCGTTGCGTCAGTTAAATCAATCCGCACGAATGATGTTTCAAGACGAACGGCTATTGCTTTGGAAAAAAGTAATCGAAAATGTCGGACTGGGATTGAGAGGGAACTGGAAAGCTAGGGCAATCTGGGCACTAGAACAAGTCGGATTGGAGGATCGCGCTAACGATTGGATTGCGACACTTTCCGGCGGACAGCGCCAACGTGTCGCCTTAGCACGGGCATTAGTCAGCGAACCGCGCCTGTTGCTACTAGATGAACCATTAGGTGCCCTCGATGCCCTCACTCGAATTGAAATGCAACGTCTGATTGAAAGTTTGTGGCAAGAACAACAATTTACGACCTTACTTATTACCCATGATGTCGAAGAGGCAGTCACTTTAGCCGATCGCGTCATTTTATTAGAAGCAGGGCGAGTGGAATTAGATATTTCCATTCCTATATCTCGTCCTCGACATCGCGGTAATGCTGTTTTTGCATCTTTTGTAGAACGCATTTTAGAGCGCGTTCTCAACAGTGGTCAAGCTTCGAGAAAAGAACAATTTGCTTACTCAGAAAATTAATTTAAGAGTAATTGTCCCGATCTTCAATCTCCTTATTACTGGGCACCTTATGTATTGGTAGGAAATTGGTTGTAATAATGTATGGCAGGGAAGCTGTAACACCATATTCTAGTCAATAGTTAAGGATTACTCCTCGCCGTGGTAATGACAGAAGTTAATGCTTCCAAATGCTCTTACTGCGATCGCCTGCTTGATGAAAGATTTAAAGGAACTCTCTGAATTGGAGTTAATTTGGGATGATACTGGAGTGTCATTTATCGTACCGAATTTTACACCAGTTTTGAAGCCAAATCGAGCTAATTCGACCCAAAAATCATAAGAGCGTTTCTCGAAATGAACTTCTCAAATGCTTTCTAGAAGCTGTATTACTTGAAGGCGGCACCCAGACTCGAACTGGGGGTAAAGGTTTTGCAGACCTCTGCCTTACCACTTGGCTATGCCGCCAGATTTAGACTTTCACTAGTATAGCAAAAGCTTTTGTCTTCATAAAAAAATTTTGTAAATATCTCAAGGACGTAGGTTTAGCTGGTTTGATGGAATTTGTCTTTACAGGGCGATCGCGATTTAAGCTAATAATTATCCAAGTGAGAACGAGCAAATTGACTAGATTTTGGCTAGCTATTAAACTGTTTTTGAAAGATGAATGCGTTTTTTTTGCAAAGTTTTATGACAACATTATTATATTCACTGTTTCTTTTAAATTCGCTTTACTTAACCTTCTCTTCTTCAGCATCAAGTTTTTTTTTGGTTAATACAACTTCTTCTATAAAATCTCAACCAATTGCGCAATATTCTTTTGAAGATTATAAAAAAGAATGCTTGCAACGAGCTACTAATGAAAAATTACCACCAGATGTCGCACAAGATTTATGTAATTGTACGATGAATCAATTTCGCTCTCAATACAGCATTGATGAGTTTAGAACTTTAGTACAAAAATCTAAAAATAATTCAACAGCAGCCGAGACATTAAGCTTGGTTGGAGAATCTTGTTTTGAAGAAGTTTTATATGAAGAATAAAACTTTTTTATTTTCCTTTTCCGATCGCTTTTTTGATTTGTTTTTTAAGTCGAGCAATTAAATTTTCCCACTGGCTTTTTTGTTGTGGTGGCGAAGCAATCTGAAGGGGTTTATTTTCGCCTAAATAACGATAGTATTCCCAGAGTTCTCGATAGGCTCCTCCCGCAACCATAGGCATTCCAGCCCAATGCAGATATCGCAAACGCTTGTCCCCATCATAAAGAATATGTTTTTTTTCAATAAAATGTTTAGAACCTGCCCAACTTCCCGATTCTTTATCCGAAATCTTGACGAGGTTTAATCTTTTTTGAGTGCTTTTAAGAATAAGATAATTGAGAATTGGTTGATCGGTTGTTTTAGAAGAAAAATCAAAGTATTCTCGATTTTGAGCGCATTCTGTCAGCAATTCATAAAGTTTTTCTTCTGAAAAAATGCCTTTTTTTGATGCCCAAAAACCACTATTAAAAACATCTTCTAATTCGCGATCGCTAAAAATTTCTTTTTCTTTAACAAGAGGAGAAAATATATCAATTAATTTTCTTTTTTTGTAATGATAATCACAGCAAATAAATTCATATTCTGATAAGTAGTTTAGAATATCAGAGATTTTTTCAAAAACGAGAATATCTGTATCGATGTAGAGAAATTCATCGAGTGGGCCGAACCATTGAACTAATTTACGCATTTTATTAGGCGTAGATAAAAAATCGCGATCGAATATTTCTCCGACTCGTTTGGTTATGCGAGCGATTAATTCTAGATCGGGAAAAACTTCTACATTGTGTTTTTGTTTGAGAATATTAGCAACTTCTTGATATTGTTCGTTGAAGGGAATTAAAAAGATAGTAACATCTGGGTCATAATAACGAATGCTGTTGAGCAACGCGATCGCATTTTCGAGTACCTTATCATTAGCAACGATATATATTCCGCGATTCATTTATTTTCCCTCAACACTTAATCCTAATTTTTTGAATAATTTATTAGCAAAACTGGAAGGCTTTTGATAAGGTTTTGGCTTATTATCAAATATAGGACGTTGTTCGGGTTCGTGAAGATAGCGATAGTATAAGAAAATATCTCGATAAGGAAACTCTATATTTTCTCCCACACAAACTTGCTTAAAAAAGTAAGAAGAGATGCCGATATAGTGTAAATAAGTCAAGCAATTGCCTTTGTCGTAGAGAAGGTTATCTCGTTCTTGAAAATGTTTAGAAGTAACGCTACAACCCGTTCTTTGTTCTTTAGGTAATTCAAGAGAAAAGTTATAAATCGAACAGTGCGATCGCATCATCATATAATTAATTAACGTTTGATCGGGAGCCATCGGATAGAGAATTTCTGCTTCTCCCGAACGCAAACAATCGAGCAACCAATTTCTTTTTTCTTCATCAAATAAATCTTTTTTCGAGGCATAAAATCCCGAACAAAAAATTTCCGCTCTAAGACGTTCGCTCGAAAAGACTTCTGTTAATTTAGAGGAAGAAACTTCATAGACGTGGGTAAGATCTTTATATTGAAAATCATATACGATACAATCATTTTGTTTCAATTGGGCAAAGATTGGAGCGATCGCACCCATCAGCAATGTATCGGCATCCATATAAAGAAAGCGATCGAAAGGCCCATCGAAAGCACAATAGCGGCGGTGAGTACCAAAGCGATGATATCCTTTATTGTCTTCTAAACCCAAACGCTGGCGTGCAGTAGGGTGAGTATCCCAAGCCGATCTCGCGAAACTATCCCATTTTTGCATAGAATCGCGATCGCGATAGAGTTGTACGTTGGGCCGATTGGCTATTGCGCCAGCAATTTGTTCGATGTTGTCGTCGTAGGGATAGATGCAAACTGGAGTATCCAAACCCAAAACAGCTTCGATACTGTTGAGTAAAGCAATGAGTTGGTCGTAAACGCAATCGTTAGCTAGGGTACAAATTCCATCCATAAAATTCAAATATAAGTGCCCCAGTTTAGTTTAGCTAATTATTTACCCCTCCCTCCTGTAATAAGAGATGAAATCATATATTCATAATTATTAAAGCCAATTTCCAACTAAAACATAGGAAGCCCAAAAAAAAGGAACTTGCCAGTCTTGAGTAATATTTTTCCAGAGTTCGAGTTGTGCTTGTCGTAAGGCTTCTGCTTTGGCGATCGCGGGATTCTCGCTCAACTTTTGATAAAATAAACTCATTAGCGCAGCCGTAGATTCATCGTTAACTTGCCACAAAGTTGCTAGCGTACTGCGCGCGCCCGTTCTTACTGCAACTCCAGCCAATCCTAAAGATGCTCGTTTATCTCCTGCGGCCGTTTCGCAAGCGCTCAACACGAGCAAATCTACAATTTCTGACTCCAAGCGGTTTCTCGGTTGAAGTAAGTTATCCAAGTCTCTAACGTTAAGCACGCGATCCCATAGTAAAATAAAAGTCCCTTCAGGATCGGAACTAAATTGACCGTGAGTGGCGATGTGAACGACAGAAAAAGGACGAGTATTAAGTTCTTCTTCAAAGTTCGTTTTGGTAAATTTTGCATTGAATAATGCTTTACTCGGTGCGATGGATTGAATGGCTTTCCATTCATTTTGTACGTAGTTGAGAGCAGTAAAATCTTGCTCTCTAATGCGGCGTTCTTCGCTGATACCCGTCACTAACGCCTCAAAAGGTCGCGAAAAAGGTTTGGAACCAAATAGCCGCAATCCAGGCGTTACAGCCGTTGCATACCGTTCGACTAAATACTGCTTGCCATTATAAAGAACTGCGATCGGAATATTTTGCAAAACCCCATCGAGAACGAAGACTAAAGTCTGTATTTTTCCGTCTAGTTCCTCTTCAAAAGGTGCGATTAACCAGCGATAAACCTGTTGTGAAAGTGCTTTAACCTCTCGAAGGCGATCGGGTTCTCTAAGCGCGTTCTGAAGGCGTAAGAGCGTGTTTTCTACCTCCGCTTGAGAAACAGTATTTGTATAAAGTTTTAGCGTTCCATCCGGTCGCGAAAAGATAACTTCTAAGCGTTTGGGTAAGATGGCAGTGTAAATAACTGCGGCTTGGGGATCGACCCGTTCAATATTTTCTTTTGGGTTAGCGCAAGCATCTTGAAAGTAGTTGTCAAGTTCTGCTATTTGAAGCGCTTCGATCGCCAAACGAGCTTTTTTCAGATCGGCTTGAGAAGGTTGGGATTCTAAAAGTAATTCGGCAAATTCTCGATAGACGGGTTCTACTTGTTCGCGAAAGGAAAATTGAATTTCTTGATTGAGAACCATTAAATCGCCGCGTAAAATCTGGAGCGTATCAAAAGCAGCTTGATAAGCTGCTATCGCCCGTTCTTTTTCCCCGCGATCGCGATAGATGCGTCCGAGTTCCCATTGCCATCGATAGGCGATTTCTGGCGCATTGACAGTTTGAGCGAGGGCAAGCGATCTCTCTAGTAGCGCTTGAGGAGTTGACAAAATTGATAATTTATGCATGTAGCCTAACTGACCGAGATAACCAAGTGCATAAGATTCTGCCCGTTTATCTTTTATACTTTTTGCTTGCTCGGCGGCTAAGTTAAACATATTGCCGATTTCTTGCCAAGAAAAAAGATGATTTTGCTGTCGCTCTTTTAAATTAGCTAAGTTTCGAGCAAAATTTACTTTCAAATAAACTGAAGTACGGCTAGCTGGTAAATTATCCATCTGTCCTTGGAGCGATCGCAATAACTCTTCGATCTCCGACCATTTTTCAAGCTCGATTAATAAACTTAACTCATTGAGTTGCGCCTGAAGAGTAGTTAAAGAGTGATTGGGTGAATTAGCAATTGCGGTTGCTTGCCGATAGTAATTTATGGCTTTTAGGGCGGATATTTGAGTTAAATCTGTTTGTTTTAAATCCTTAGTTCGATTAGTGAATGCTTGTTGGGTATTGCCCAAAGCAAGTAAACTTTTGCTTTCATCTAAAGGCGAGTTTAATGCTTGAGCAATTGTTAAACTTTGCTCTAAAATTGTTTGCGATTCATTGAGCTTACCCAACAAGCGAAGAACGTTACCAAAGCTTCGCAACCCAAGAACTTGAAGCGATTTAGGTTGGGTTTGTAAGGTTTTTAGAACGCTATTTAAAGACTCTGAAGCGAGTTCTTCACATTTAAGATTTTCAATTTTAAATGCTTTTATTACGGTATTGCACGATCGCCGATAAAACCCTAGCGTTTCCAGAGCTTGTGCTTGATTGATTTGATTCCCTGTTATGCCAATGCGATCGTTTAATTGAGTATAAAGTTTTTCTGCTTCCTGCCAAGTTTCCAAAGCATTTTCGGCTTGTCCCCTCGATAGTAATAAAAGACCTTGATTATTCAAAACCCGTGCAAAAACTGAGACTCGCTCTTTGGTCTGTGGCGCTGTTTCTAATAAAGATACACTTAAATTAATAGTGTCTTGAGCCTCTTGAGTGCGTCCTAACTTTTGTTGAGCTAGCGACATCCAAGAAAGCGTTTGAGCTTGCTTGAGGATATCTCCTTGAGCTTCATAAACCTTGGCGGCTTGTTCTAGAACTTTTATTGCCTCAGAAAACTGTCCCGTATCGTAGTATTTTTGTCCTGTCCGTACCAAAGATAAAGCCGAACTCTGATTTTGGATAGGTTGTTGTGCTTGAATAGGCAGCAGCAAAAGAATCCTAAAGCTTAATAACAACCCTAAGACAGCGATAATGATAAATTTTAGTAAGCGCTTCCGACAAAACGGCAAAATAGTTTGCTTATTTTGAGTAATTTAATTTTCATTTTGATTAAACTATTTACAGCCTCCTTGAGTCAAGAGAGGAGCGCGAGGAACTGTCGCGATGGGTTCGGCCGTGAGGACGACTTTGCCTTGAGAATTGACGACCCATCCTTGAGCTTCTACTATTGATTCTTGTCGGCTAACAGTTGGCTGCGAACTTACTGGCTGCTGGTCAGATGCTGCTACACGCCAATCTTCCCAAGTTTCATTAGAACTCAAAGCTTCGTTGGGAGAGTTAGGCAAACCACCGCGACCCGTTACAGTAAATTGACTTCCCTGTCCTGCTTGACAGAGGTTTTGCTCGATTAATCTAGAAACATCAACGAGATTGGCAGGCAATTCCTCTCGCGTCGGATCGAACTCAGGGGTATTGATTTCGATAACGCCATCTGTGCCAAACTCAGAACTAGCAGTAATATCATTAAATTGAGTTGGTCTTAGTCGCGATTCAATGCCAAAGATTCTTTGAGCAGTGATGTTAATATTGCCTCCGTTACCTCTAAAAGCATTAGCGATAATATCGCTGCCATTAAATCCTTTTGAGGGTAAAGCAATCAGATATTTGGTATCAATGTTGATATTGCCGCCATTGGCGTTACCAAAAGCCTCAGCAGAGATTTGACTTTCGTTTTCTAAACGCAGTAAATTTAAGCCTTGCAGATTGATATTTGCTCCCTCTCGATTTCCTCGACTTAGACCAGTCTCAGCAGTTAGACGACCTCGATTGAGAGCGACTGTATTCGCGGTGATATTCAGATCGCCAGCTTGTGCTTCTGGACTGCTAACGCTTACTGCTGCGCCATCTCTGATTATTAAGCGATTAGTTGCGATCGTTAAATCTCCTGCCTTGCCAGTTCCTTGACTTTCTGCTAGCAACGTACTCGGAACTTCTTCACCTTTATTATCTCGACCAGTCCCAGTTACTTCTACCAAGTCAGACGCATTAATGTTTAACTCTCCTCCTTGACCTTGACTGATACCGATTCTACTTGGATTGCTAGTATTCTCAATCGCACCTACGGATATCTTCGCTCCATCTCTGACTATTAACTGTCTCGTATTAATTTCCAAATTACCTGCATTTCCAGTCGCATTACCGCCCTCGCTTTGAGCTAGCAAACTGCTTATAACTGAGCCATCTTCGGCACTACCAATAACCTCTACCTTCTCACGAGCATTTATAAATAAATTTCCTCCTTGACCTTTACTAAAAGTAGAAACGGCTACTTGCGCTCCATCTCGAACGGTTAAATATTTAGTATTAATAGTTATGTTTCCAGCTTGTCCGGAGCCATCCCGCGCTTGAGCAAATAAACCGCTAGGATTCCGACTGTTTGGAAAAGTTCCGCTAAACTCTACAGCATTAGCATTGACTGTCAAATTTCCTGCCCGACCAGATCCAAAAGTACCAACTTCGATTTGCGAGCCATCCCGAAGTAAAAGCCTTTCTGCTTCAATATCGATGCTCCCTCCATCAAGAGTTCCATCATTGAGTAAAGAAATTCTTGAATCTTTTTCTAACTCTACGAGTCGTCCTTGGACGTTAATATCTCCGCTAATAGATCCTTCAGAACCGCTAGCATTCACATTCGCTTCAGACAGTCGAATGTTTTGGAAGTTTGTTGCCTTCTCATATCCTAACGACCAACCTTCAGGAACGGGAATTAAACTTACAAAACTAGAACCAGCAACGCTCCCTAACTCAATTCGTCCTCCGACTGCTGTAAGTTGTCCCCTTTCTATCGAGAGATCGCCTCCCAACAAAACTAACGTTTTACCAAAATTTACCTGAAGACCTACTTGTGCGGGAAAGGGAAAAGGAACCCCTGGAACAAACCTCAAAGTAGTCGCTTGTGATTGATTTTGAATTGCTCCAGGCGTTGCTCCAAATTGCAAGCCTTTGGGAACACTGATAGTCAATAGCGGCGATGTTTGAGGGTTAGTCGCGCTAAATCGAGTGCCATCATTAAAGACCAGACTATTAGCAGTGCTTGCTAAGAAGGAGCCACCAATCTTTAACTGGGCATGAGAACCAAAAATAATTCCATTAGGATTGAGTAGAAATAGGTTAGCAGTACCATTGGTCTGAATTATGCCATCAATGTTTGAGACTGATGAACCTGTTACTCGGCTGATAATGTTTTCGACTTGCGAGGAATTATTAAAAAAAGCGACACCATTAGTAGGGACAGAGAATTCCCTGAAGCTGTGGAATAAGTTAGTCCCTCTAATAGTTCCACCTTCAATGGTACAAATATTACATCCTGGCTCAACACTAGAATTGACAGGCAGCGTATTATCTGGAACGATTTGAGATCGCGCTGAGCTTGTTGTTATTAGCCAAGATACAACAAGCAAAACCGTTCTCCGCAGAGATTTCGATACAGATAAACTAGAGAATCGCTGAAAATTTGGTTTGTTGCTCCACACTTCACTTTTCTCCTAAACTTTGACAGTAAGAGTTATTAATAACCTAAGTTGCTAGTTAAGACATGGGGGATAATTGCGGCATTCTCTAGAACTGCAACACTGCGCTGGAGAGGATTTGTACCAGGCTGGACAATATGAGGGATAACTAGCTTTTATCTGCTGTGGACTCTGAGGAAATAGAGCTAATGAAACGGCTTTTGAAAAACGTTCTTCAGACAATGATGCTGCTTTTTTTGCGATGGAAAAGTAGCGACCTAATATAATGTTTGAGGCAGCAATTGTATTGGCAAGCTCTAGTACATATTCGAGAACTTCATGATAAGAAGAAGCCTCAGCTAACGATTCGATTGCCCCTCCCTGTTCGAGATAGTAGAGCGTGAAACGTAAGATTTCTGCTTCATTATCTCGCTCGATAAGCGATCGCGCAATATCGATTACCTCATTTCTACAGTTTAATAACTCTTGAAATCTATCCCCAACGGTAGCTTGAAATTCACCGGGCAATTCTGCTTGGTTGATTTTCTCAATACCTGTTTGTATATATTTAGCAACTTCTTCATCATTATTAAGTTTATAATTTTCTAGAGAGTAATCTTTTACTTCTACCGTAAATAAATAACCTATTTCTTCTGACACTGGTGTTTCGTTAGTATAAACCACTCTAGAAGTATCGGTGGAGATTACTGTATCGCGCCAGATAATTCCGTTCGAGCTTGTTAGTTGTACGACATAGGAAGATGCTCTTTTTAAGGCTTTCCAGCTAAAAGTAAGACCTGTATTACCTGATGGCGTTATTTGCAAAAAGCGAAAGAGAAGTAGTTTAGAAATTGATGATGTAGATTGGTTAGGTGCATCTAATTGAGAAATACAATTCATAACTCGATATCCTTAAAAATAAAATGAGTGGCTATAATTTGACAGGCGATCGCACCTTAAAGTATCTTTTATGCCAAATCTGCTCAATTTAATTGCACCTCCTTTTTCTATCTCAAAATGGATAGATTGAATTACTTTTCAGACTTACGTCTAATACTCGCTCAAACAGCTAAGGTTTTATGCAAAATAATAAAAATTAAATTTTTGTTTACAAAATTTACACAGTCTTGTCAAGGCGCGATCGCGTTTCTTTTTGCTTACAGGATGTTTGGGCAATGGTTTTTGTGTTTTCATCTAAGTTTTCAAACTCCTGCAAAATTTTTACACTTTCTCGATCGAGTACGATAAACGCTCTGCGATCGCTTATTTCTGGAGAAGATATAGCCATATTGACTTTAATAATTACTTTGTAGAGCGATCCCAGTTGCAGGGGCGGAATGTCAGCACGAGCTATTTCTAAACCCTTTACTTCCTGCTGCCAGTATTTTTTTGAATCCTTCATCATAATCACCAAGTAAGAAATTGCGTCTTCGACTGCATTCCAGCTTATTCTTGGCTTAGAATCGAGTAACGAGATTTTGCTATTGTTAATTGTGCAAAAAAGCTTCAGTTCGTTTTGAGCTAATGAAGATTGTAGTTCGAGATCGTTATTCATAAGTTGTCTGTCTGTTTTCCTAGATTACTCGCTCAAACAGCTAAGGTTTTATGCAAAATAACTAAAATTTAATTTTTGTTTACAAAGTCTACACAATCTTGTCGAGGCGCGATCGCGTTTCTATTTTGCTTGTCTGCCAACTCTCTCTAAAAAATTAAGGTAAGACGGGATGACAATCTCCGTCAGATACGAGTCTATGGGATGGGATACCTAAGCAAAGACATTATTATTTAAGTCTTGGCGAATGTTGGTCAACGTATCCCCAACAAAATTTCCTTGAAGAATGGCAATAAGGTCATTTTGGAAAGATAGGGTTATACCCCTTGGAACACTGCTTCCGTTAGACACTCCCAACACGAGATCGCTAAAACTGATATCCGAAGATAGCTGGATCGTATCTTGGCTGAAGTCGAGGTCAGTAATTAAAGCATAGTCAGCGTTTCCACCGCCAAAATAATAAAGTTCAGGACTTCCCCTGTTGACACCGAGTACAGTGCCGTTGTCGCCGAGGAAAAATGTATCGCCTCCACTACCTCCAGTTAAGGTATCAATCTCAAAAGGCGCAAGGGGATTATCGGGAGTACCACCAAATCCAAATGCTGGAATAAAGGGATCGACCCCAATTAGCACATCATTCCCATTACCACCTGTCAAGGAATCGCTAGCAACTCCACCTACGAGTACATCTACGTCGTCGCCACCAACGAGCGTATCTCTTCCAAGACTTCCAAAAAGGACATCTCGACCAATATCCCCATCAAGAAGGTCGTTTCCAGCTTCTCCATCGATATTTTCGTTCCCAGCGCGACCAAAAATTCGGTCATTGCCACTCCCAGCAAAAAAGCGGTCGTCTCCATTTCCACCATCGAGATTATCATTGCCAACCCCACCATTGATAATGTCGGAGCCATCACCCCCGTTAATCCCGTCATTTCCAGCCTCGCCAAACAGTCGGTCGGCTCCTGCACCGCCTAGAAGACTATCGCTTCCATCGCCTCCGAATATGACATCCGCTTCGCTACCGCCATCGATGGTATCATTTCCAGCATCGCCATTGAGTCGGTCGGCTCCTGCACCGCCGGAGATACTATCATTTCCCGCTTCACCAAAAACTACATCCGCTCCATTACCGCCGGAGATGGTATCATTTCCTCCTACTCCAAAGATTTGAGAGTCACCAAAGATTACGTCATCGCCGTCTTGTCCGTTAAGTCGATCGTTGTCACCGCCACCAATAATAATGTCAGCGCCAGCGCCACCGAAAATTTGGTCGTCACCAGCAAGACCAAATATCCCGTCATCACCGCCCAGTCCATCAATTACATCAGGATCTAGAGTCCCAACAATAACATCATTCCCCACGTTGCCGATAAGATTAGCCATTTGTATTTACTCCTTGATTCTTGTTTTTGGCGATCGCAGCATGACGCTCTATATTAAATAAGCGTTTTATTTGCTGAGTGCTATTTTCTACTTGTGCTATCGCCTGGAATTTTATGCAAAAACGACAAAAATTTATATTTACTTACAAAAATTTATCATCTCTTTCTAATCATGTTTTTAGCTTCTATATTGTTCTAAATACGGCAATCTAGTCTAGTTATCTTTACCAAGAGTCTCAAAAAACTAAAACAGATATTAACCTCACTGGTGTAACCTACTGCTTCTTGCAGGGCACGATATAATACTTTACAATTCAAGCGAATATACTTCATGTCTAGCTCCTCAGAAACGCCAACCCCAAATTATCAGCCAATCTTGAAGGCTTTACAAAATTTAATTGAAATTGTTGCCAAATTGCGATCGCCGATGGGGGCTGTCCTTGGGACTTAGCACAAACCCCGCAAACATTAATTCCTTATGTAATAGAAGAAGCCTATGAAGTGGTAGACGCGATCGCGCTTGAAAATCCCCATGCGATCGTAGAAGAATTAGGAGACTTACTGCTACAAGTCGTCTTGCAAGCACAAATCGCCAGCGAATACGGTCAGTTTACCCTACAAGAAGTCGCCCAAGGCATCGCTCAAAAACTCGTCCGCCGACACCCTCACGTTTTTGGCGACGTAACCGAAGAAAATATTGAAGAAGTCAGCGACAATTGGGAAAAGATTAAAGCAGCAGAGAAGGGAGAATCTCCCGAACAATCGCAATTACTCAGTCGCCAACTCAGTCGCTACGCCCGCACTCTACCACCTTTAATGGCGGGAATGAAAATTTCTCGTAAGGCTGCTGCTGCGGGATTTGAATGGGATAATGTAGAAGGCGTTTGGGGAAAATTTGAGGAAGAATTAGCAGAATTGAAAGAAGCATTGCAAACTGAAGACCGTTCGCATCAAGAAGCAGAATTGGGCGATGTACTTTTTACATTAATTAATATTGCGCGTTGGTATGGATTAGATCCTTCCGAAGCTTTGCGGGGAACAAATCAACGCTTTATTCAACGCCTGACTAAAATGGAAACGTTTGCCGAACGACCTTTGAGCAACTATACCCTAGATGAATTAGAAAGTCTATGGCAAAAAGCAAAAATGCAATTAAATAATAATTTGCCTTCTAATTTTCATAATTCATAATTCATAATTCATAATTTTTCTATGACAAGTGAAGAAAAGGAACTAATTAAAAATAAACAATCTTTATCGGAACCTAAGAAATCTAAGTTTTTGCGATCGCTTTGGGAAAACTTTCAAATAATATTGATTGCTCTTGTCATCGCATTTGTTATTCGCACATTTATTGCAGAACCGCGATATATCCCTTCTGATTCTATGTTGCCGACGCTAGAAGAAGGCGATCGCTTAGTCGTTGAAAAAATCTCTTATCATTTACACGAACCGCATCGGGGTGACATTATCGTATTTGAACCGCCCCCGCAATTACAAGAGTTAGGTTATGAAAAAGACCAAGCCTTTATTAAACGAGTTATCGGCGAAGCCGGCGATACAATTTTAGTCAATAAGGGAACCGTTTATATTAATAACGAGCCTTTAAAAGAAAATTATATTTTTGCTCCTCCCAACTATAACTTATCTCCCCTACAAGTACCGACAGGTTATTTATTTGTCATGGGAGACAATCGCAATAATAGTAATGATTCGCATATTTGGGGATTTTTACCGCAAGAAAACGCGATCGGTCGTGCGATTCTTCGTTTTTATCCCTTCAATAAAATAGGTAGAGTTTAATACTTGAGCGTTTTTTGTATGCCTCATTTCTGTCCGTCGCTAGAGGCGATCGCTCGTAGGAAAAGCTAAATTTAATCTTGTCAAAATGCCTCGATCGCATAAATACTGTTAGATTGGTTCTGATGTGGCGGTCACTTAACGCTAAGTACCGCCTGCGATCGCGTCTAAAAGGTTATGGACAAACAAAACTGTCTAATTCTTAAGACCGAGCTATCGATCGACATTATAGTAAGCTGCGATGAATATTACTAACTTTCCTTGGTTAACCACCATCATTTTATTTCCCATCGTCGCTGCACTTCTGATTCCTTTGTTTCCAGATGAGGGGGACAAAGAAAAACAGGAAAAAACGGCGAAAAAGATTAGATGGTATGCTCTTACAGTCGGGCTAATTGACTTTGCCCTACTCGTTTATGCCTTTTATGCAGGATATGACCTCAGCACCCCTGGACTGCAATTATTTGAAAGTTATACTTGGCTTCCTCAAATTGACTTGAGATGGTCGGTAGGGGCAGATGGTTTGGCAATGCCCTTAATCCTGCTGACAGGATTTATCACCACGCTAGCTATTATGGCAGCTTGGCCAGTAACATTTAAACCCAAACTATTTTATTTCTTGATGCTGGCGATGTACGGAGGACAAATTGCCGTTTTTGCCGTTCAAGATATGTTGCTCTTTTTCCTTGTTTGGGAATTAGAATTAGTTCCAGTTTACTTAATTCTGGCAATTTGGGGCGGAAAGCGCCGTCAGTATGCAGCCACTAAGTTTATTCTTTATACCGCAGGCGGTTCTTTGTTTATCTTAGTTGCCGCTTTGACGATGGCGTTTTATGGCGATACCGTTACTTTTGATATGAGTGCGATCGCTGCTAAGGATTTTCCGCTCAATTTGCAACTATTACTCTATGCTGGCTTTTTAATTGCCTATGGAGTCAAACTGCCCATCTTTCCCCTACATACTTGGCTTCCAGACGCGCACGGGGAAGCTACAGCACCCGCACATATGTTACTAGCCGGAATACTCCTAAAAATGGGTGGATATGCGCTCTTACGAATGAATGCGGGAATGCTGCCCGATGCTCACGCAATTTTTGCGCCAATATTAGTCATTTTAGGCGTTGTTAACATTATCTACGCTGCCCTTACCTCATTTGCTCAACGCAACCTGAAGCGAAAAATCGCCTACTCATCAATTTCCCATATGGGATTCGTCTTAATCGGACTCTCTTCCTATACAGAATTGGGCGTTAGCGGTGCTATGCTGCAAATGATTTCTCACGGACTAATCGGAGCTAGTCTATTCTTTATGGTAGGGGCTACCTACGATCGCACCCATACTTTAATGCTCGACGAAATGGGCGGCGTAGGACAAAAGATGAAGAAAGTTTTTGCTATGTGGACGACTTGTTCTATGGCATCGTTAGCATTACCAGGAATGAGCGGTTTTGTAGCCGAACTGATGATTTTCATCGGTTTTGCGACTAGTGATGCCTATAATTCTACCTTCAAAGTGATTATTGTCGTCCTCATGGCAGTTGGTGTGATTCTCACCCCAATTTACTTACTCTCAATGCTGCGGGAAATGCTTTATGGGCCTGAAAATAAAGAACTCGTTTCGCATCAAGCACTCATCGATGCCGAACCTCGCGAAGTATTTATTATTGCTTGTTTGATGGTTCCCATTATTGGCATTGGTGTTTATCCGAAAATTGTTACTCAAATCTACGATTCAACGACCAATCAATTGACGGCGCATCTAAGACAGTCAGTTCCGTCATTGGTAGAAAAAGTCGCTGTAGTTCCTAGCGAATCAATGGGATGGCGATCGCCCTTAATTCCCAATCGCGATCGACCCTAAACCCTAACGCTAAAAGCTTTTGGAAGCAAATATAAAGCCCGCTCATGCGGGCTGCTTTTTTAATGGGTGAGGTACGGTTTTCACTACTTTTTTCTTTTTAGCAAGCTATTGAAATAATTATTTATTTTTTGTTACATTTATTTACATAAAGATTAAAACTAAATTTTAAAAAACATTTTTAATAAATGAAGGAGATAAACGCTACAAAACTGCTAGCGCTTTATGAAGCAGGTGAAAGAGACTTTAGCTGGATAAACTTAGAGAAAATGAACTTGAGTGAGATCGACCTCACTGAGATAAAGCTATGGCGTGCTTGCTTGAGCGGAGCCGATCTGAGCCTCTCAGTATTACAGGCAGCCAATCTCAGTCAAAGCAACTTAACTAAAGCCACTTTGTGGCGAACAAACTTAATCGGAGCTTACTTAACCGATACCGATCTCAGTCATGCGATTTTGATTCGAGCCACTCTCAAGCAAGCAGATTTAAACCAAGCCAACCTTGCCAGAGGCGATCTCAGATTAGCAAACTTGCACTCTGCTAATTTGCAGGGGGCCTATTTAATGGGAGCAGATTTGCGCTATGCCAACTTACGGGGAGCTAATCTCAGAGAAGCTAACTTGCGTAGAGTCGATCTAAGAGGAGCAAGTTTATTCAAGGCTGATTTGAGAGGAGCCAATCTGAATGAGGCAAACCTCGATCGCCAAGAGATGAGTAAAGCAATTCTAAGCGATCGCCAAACACTAAACGAAGAATATCCGCTAGTTAACACAATTATTTAGTAACCTGCTGGCTATTTAGGAAAGATAAAAGTGTTAGAGCCATTACCTGCTAATTGTCAAGAACGAATACTCTGTTGCTATGTTAATACCACCAGTCAGATACAAATTGCACGAATTACAAACATTACCAATTGGTACTTCGAGCGCGTTGTTTTTCCCGGACAACGCTTTTTATTTGAAACGCCACCAGAAGCTAAGCTAGAAATTTATACAGGCGCGATCGCCAGTGCCATTTGTTCGGATCGAATTCCCTGCGTTCATTTACGGCTTCATTCAAGCATTCAATGAGTATCGTCAATTCTCTCCTGCTAGATTTATTACAAGAGTTTTCCCATCTCCGCTCTCAAACGTATTTTAAGTCTTCCTTAACTGCGCTTTCCCATGCAATAGAAGACATTGTACTGTCGGATCTAGATTCTCCTTTGGTCATAGCCAATTTTCAGCAGGAGCGGTTTTATCGCCAAGAAATCCGCCGCTATCGGCAAATTGCTCAAAAAACTAACCAACTTTATATCTTAGCCGTGCCAGAGTCAGAATCTGGTTTTGCTGTAGACTCAGAATCCTATGAAACCATTCCTTTAAAATCGAGTGACAGTCTCGCTCAAGAATGGAATTTAGTTATTGTGGGGCAACATTATACGGCTTGTTTAGCTTGTCGAGAGATTGTTGAAACTTCCGTACTAGCTTCAGCGAGCGAGCCAATGCGACGGTTTGAAGGAATTTGGACGTTTGACCGACAGATAAGCCGGATGGCAGCACGCTTGCTACTGGGACGAATTGCTAATTATCGTCAAGAGTTAGCCTCAAAAGTCGAGGAAGCATGGCAGCATTATGGCTTAACCGCAGACGATTCCGAGCGAGCGTTGATTCCAATCCGTCAAAGCATCGATACGGAAATTTTTGCCCAGCGTCTAGTGACTTATTTACAAGCCAGCCAGTATAAACTCCTTAAAGCCTATCGAGTCATTGCAACCCAAGAACGCAATCAGCGCCTCATCAATGCTATTGCCACCGCTATGCGAGCTTCTCTCAATCCCCAAGCGGTGCTTGCCGTTGCCGTAAAAGAGTTAGGACAATGCTTTGAGAATTGTCGTTGTTTGCTTTATCGTTTTAGTTCTCCGGGAGAAACGGCAAAAATAGAATATGAATGGAAACCGCCAGAAATGCTGTCGCTAAAGGGAGAAAATTGGTCATTAGCAGACAATCCATTTTTTGTGGCGGTTCAAGCACAAGAGAGAGCGATCGCGATTAACGATGTCGCCAATAATCCTTATTTGCAAGAAAATTCCGTCCTCAAAAGCCAAATCGAACGAGCTTCTATTCAGTCTTGGTTGCTGGTTCCCATTCGAGATAGAGATAATTTACTAGGGATGCTAGAGTTGCACTATGGAGGGTCAGAAGCCTATCGATGGCAGGAAGAAGATATCTCTCTAGTCGAAGCGATCGCGACTCAAGCCGGAGTCGCATTAACGCAAGCACAGGCATACACCCACTTAAGTGCCCTCAATCGTCAACTAGAAGCGGTAGAACGCTCGCAGAGCAATCTGATTGCCATTGTCGGGCACGAACTTCGTACTCCCTTATCAACCATCCAAGTCTGTTTGGAAAGTTTAGCAAGCGAACCAGACATGGCAACCGAGTTTCGTCAAAAGATGCTGGAGATATCGCTAGGTGATTCAGAACGAATGCGTCAGTTGATTCAAGATTTCCTAACACTTTCAAAGCTAGAAAGCGGACAATATTACTCTCGTCCAGAAGTTATTGAGCTTAGCGAAGCACTAGAGTTAGCGCTGAGTAGCTTTAAAACCAGTCGGACGTACAAAAACCTACCGCTAATTCAAGTCGAATTACCTAATAACTTACCGCTACTCCAAGCAGACGGAGACGGATTAGTGCAAGTTTTCGCCAAACTGCTAGATAATGCCTGTAAATTTACTGCTCCCGACGGACAGATCGCAATTAGCGCTCAAATTTTGAATCGAGATAATATTAGAATCCTCCCACTTGCGTTCGCGAGTGGTCGTCAACCCATGCTAGAAGTTATCGTTGCAGATACGGGGCGAGGGATTGACGCAAATCAGCTAGAAGCTATCTTTGACAGTTTTTATCAAGCAGAGGATTGGCTGAGGCGTACAGTAGGTGGAACTGGTCTGGGTTTAGCGATTTGTCGCCAGATTATTCAAGAGATGGGGGGGCAAATTTGGGCCTTCTCTGCTGGAAAAAATCGGGGAAGTGAGTTTCATTTTACCGTCCCCATCGATCGCTTGTGTAAGTAGGTTGGCGAAATTAAATTTGCTGATGGAGAACAGGAACAGAGTATGGAGAGAGGAAAATGGGATAAATGATATGTAATTAATTTTGCTTAAGCACTTAATCTCTCAACAATTTGGCATACTAGATCGAGTTCTCTAATAGCAACTCAATTGTGAGATTTATTATTTATCTTTCCCCTCGCACTATCACTAAATACTTAATCATCATTGCTACAATTTTAGCAATACTTAGTATTACCTTTGCAGTTAGCACTTATGTATTTGACTTTTTTGAAGAATGGATGAGAATGTTAGATCTCGATCGCGAGATGAATATTCCCACTTGGTTTCAATCATTCATGCTTGCTTGCTGCGCTTTTTTATTAACAGTTATTGCACGAGGAAAACAAAACGAATCTGCTCGCTACCATCGTCACTGGAAAACACTTTCTTATATTTTCTGGTTTATGTCCGTTGACGAAGTATTTAGCATCCATGAAGTTTTTATTATTCCTGAAATAGCCGAAAAATTAAACCTTCCCTGGTTTCTTCATTCCATGTGGGTAATTCCTGGAATGATATTTGTAATTTGGTTAATTAAATATTTTTGGAAATTTGTCAAGCATTTACCCAAACCAACGCGCGATCGCTTTCTTTTAGCTGCCATTATTTATATTAGTGGCTCATTAGGCATGGAAATGGTAGGAAGCTATTATGCTGAATGGAAAACCCAACAAGATATCATTTATACACTAATGGCAAACCTAGAAGAAACCCTCGAAATGAGCGGAATGATTCTTTTTATATACAGTTTATTAACCTACCTTAGAAACTGGCAACCCGATATTAATATAGATCTTAAAATTAGCGATTGAGAATCAAATCTTTTATAACAATTCTCGAAAAGAGTGAAGGACACACGCTCCTTATCTGGAGAAAAGGGACACCGACGCGCACGCTGCGTTTTTCGATTAGCAAAGGGAAAGAAGCATCGAGGAGAAAGGGAGAAAATTTATATTTCACTCGTAAAGAAAACCGCTATAAAATACAATTACTAATCATAAAATTTATCTAAAAATGTTCTTATGAGAACATTTTCAAATTCCGAAATAAAACCCCTTCTCCTGGACAATGAAATTTTAAAGTAACAGACTAATATGAATCCTAATATTTCTACCCTTGAATTATGTAAACTTTCTTCAGGAGATACTTTATCCCTCCAGATTTATAAATTTATTGGCAAACAACCTGGAAAAAAAGCTTATATTCAATCTAATCTTCACGGAGCCGAAATTGTTGGTAATGCCGTTATTTATCGACTAATAGAGTGGTTAACAAGTTTAGAAAAAACTCAATTAACTGGAGAAATTTGGTTGGTTCCTGTTTGCAACCCTTTAGGAACGAATCAAAGAAATCACTTTTTTTCTACTGGTCGATTTAATAATTATGATGGAATTAATTGGAATCGAATTTTCTGGGACTATGAAAAAGAATGTCAAGACCTAGAAGCTTTTGCAAAAACTCAAATAGACCTAGAAATTAAAACCATTAAAAATAATTTTTTAGCTAAGCAAAAACTCGCTTTTGCCAAACAATTAGAGCAAATCCAAAATCCCAGCAGTACCCCTTACAGAGATCGATACAGATATCAATTACAATCGTTGTGTATAGATGCAGATTGTGTAATTGATATCCATAGTTCTAGCAATCAAGGAATCGATTATCTCTACTGTTTTGAGGGAAAAGAAGAAAGTGCTAAGTATTTTCTTTTAGACTATGGCATTTTAATGACAGAATACGATGGTGATGCTTTTGACGAAGCCTTTATGAAACCATGGCTGGCCTTAGAAAAACAACTAGAAAAATTAGGAAAAAAAATTCAATTCGATATGGAATCGTGGACGCTAGAACTCGGTTCGGGAATGCAGATGAATCTTGAATCAGTTCAAAAAGGAGTCAAAGGAATAAAAAACTATCTTGCTTATCAAGGAATTCTGGATTTATATTCACCTTCTTCTACAACTGAAATTCAATTAGTCAAAAGACATCAAATGAAACATTATTACGCGCCGACAGGAGGCATGATTCAAAATAGAGTCGCTTTGAAAAGTTCTGTTAAAGCGGGCGATCGCCTCTATCAAATTTTAAGCTTTAATAAAAATAAAGCAATGCCAACCGTAGTCGATGTCTGTTCTGAAACTGATGGATTAGTCTTCGACCTCTCTATTAACCATTCGGTCAATCAAGGCGAATACATATTAGGAATTCTCAACCTATGAATTCTGAAAACATCGACCAACAATCCCTATCATTTGCCATTCCCACGCCACCGCCAGGATTTAAATCAGGGTTCGTTGCCATTATTGGTCGTCCCAACGTCGGTAAATCAACGCTGATGAATCAAATGGTCGGACAAAAAGTGGCTATTGTTTCTCCTGTAGCACAAACGACGCGCAATCGACTGCAAGGAATCCTCACGACAGAAAACGCACAAATTATTTTTGTCGATACGCCTGGAATCCATAAACCCCATCACGAATTAGGCAAGGTTTTAGTTAAAAACGCCGTCAACGCGATTAATTCCGTTGATGTGGTGCTATTTTTAGTCGATAGTTCGATTGAAGCAGGAGGCGGCGATCGCTATATTATCGAATTGCTTGAAAAAACAAAAACCCCTATTATTCTAGGACTCAACAAAGCTGACTTACAATCTTCACAAGAAAACGCGATCGATGAAAGTTATACTTGTCTCGCCGCACCCTATCGCTGGAAAATCGCTAAATTCTCCGCACTGACAAAAGATGGATTAGACAGCTTACAAACTCTTTTAATTGACGCGCTAGAACCCGGCCCCTATTATTATCCCCCTGATTTTGTCACCGATCGCCCCGAACGCTTCATCATGGGAGAATTAATTCGAGAGCAAATCTTATTGCTCACTCGCCAAGAAATTCCCCATTCGGTTGCTATCGTTATCGAACAAGTCGAAGAAACACCAAAAGTGACTCGTGTTCTCGCCGCTATTAATGTTGAAAGAGAATCTCAAAAAGGAATTTTAATCGGGAAAAATGGCGTTATGCTTAAAACGATAGGAATTGCTGCTCGCCAGCAAATCCAAAAGCTCATTTCGGGAGATGTTTATCTCAAACTCTTTGTTAAAGTAGAACCTAAGTGGCGACAATCTCGCTCGCGTCTAGCAGAGTTTGGTTACCGCATCGAAGAATAAAAAGATCTTGCAAATAGTATTTTCCCAGTCAAAATTGGGTATCTTAACTTATAAGAAACTAAATGCTCCGGTGGTTCTTTCTCCATCAGATGCGTTAAGACTAAGAACCATAAACGCAAATATTCAAAAAATTTAGGCAAATTGTTTTTATAATTTGCAAGAAAAATTTCAATACATAATTTATTTATCTTGTCAACCCTTTCTTAAAATTAAACACTTAAACTAACTTGTCAGGATCGAGACATGATGAGCCGCGACCCAAAATCAAACGAAGCAAACGATAATTTCCTAGCACATGACGAGATGACTGAATTTTTAGAAAATTTAGACGGTCATTCCACTCAAAGCTCTACTAATGATAGCTTGGACGAGCTAGGAAACTTATTCGACGAGGATTCCTCGCCAGACTGGGAAGAAATTCGTCATGACCCAAACCACATTCCAGAAAGGATAACCTTCTCCGAACTCCCTTCGGACGACGAAATTAGCGAAATATTTGGCGAAAACTTCTCATGGAACCCAGAAAACCCTACAAGTAGGTCGTTGGGAAACGACAGAAGCGCTCGCGAAAATTGGGCGGATTTTCCTGATTTAGAATCACCCCTCGATGAAAACTCGTTTGCCTCTCAAACGTTGTCGTTTGATGGAGACGACGAAGCTGCTACCTTTTTTAGCGATGGCTCTCTCAACAAAAATATCATCGAACCCGCTAGCACATCAGCATCCGACTCGCTTGAAGACGAATTAGCTAGCTTCTTAGCCGATGAATCCATTGCCGCGTCAGAATCCAACTCGCTTGAAGATGAATTAGCCAGCTTTTTAGCAGAGGAACCCATCGCTACACCATCTTTTTCAGAAGCAACAGGAAACGAAACAGACGCTAAAACACTCTCTAGCGAGTGGGACGAACTCAAACAATTACTTTCAGGAGACGATACCGAAGAATCCTATTCTTCCTTTCAAAGTTCGTCTGGTTGGAACGTCTTAGAACCCTCTAGTATAGATTCCGTACCATTCGCTCCAGAATTCTCAAACGAATCATTTGACGATTTAGCAGCTTTATTAGAGCAACCAGTAACCGATCCTACCAACGAAACGCAACAACTCCCAACCCTTGATGATGCCGATCTTTTCGCTGGCTTAGAAGCCGCTCTCGGCAATCCTTCCCCAGCGACTCCTATCGCCGCACCTTCTCTAGACGATGAATTTGGCGACTTAGAACAATTACTAGGACAAACTGACGCAGCAATAGGATCTCCCCCTACTAAATCAGCGCCCTCTGTCAGCCCGCGAGTCCAAACTCGCCCTCGTCCTCCCAAAACCAAACAGTTCGACCAAACCATGCGGGTGCCCGTCAAGCAACTGGATAATCTCAGCAACTTGATTGGGGAATTGGTGGTCAAACGGAATGCCCTCGAAGACGACGAAGAACGCTTGCGACAATCGCTGGATAACTTGCTCAACCAGGTTCAGGGATTGAGCGAAATGGGCGCGAGAATGCACGACCTCTACGAGCGAACCCTTCTCGAAGGCGCACTGCTTGCCAGCCGCGATCGCGGTCGATCCACTGCGGAAGTCCCTCAAAACGACATTAACCCAGGTGGAGAATTGGATGCTCTAGAAATGGATAGGTTTACGGGCTTCCACTTGCTTTCTCAAGAAATGATCGAGTTAATCGTCCGAATCAGAGAATCGACCTCGGATATTCAATTTTGGTAGACGATACCGACCAAGTGACGCGAACTTTGCGACAAGTCACCACACAACTGCAAGAAGGAATGACCAAATCCCGAATGGTTCCCTTCGCGCAGACCGCAGACCGCTTGCCTCGCGCCATTCGAGAGGTTTCTATTCGACTCAACAAACAAGCGAAATTAATCGTTGAAGGGAAAGATGTCTTAATTGACAAGATGATCTTGGAGCAACTCTACAACCCAATGACGCATCTGGTCAACAACGCGATCGCCCACGGCATTGAATCCCCTGAAGAACGAATCATCAACGGCAAACCGCCCGAAGGTCGCGTTACGGTTCGCGCCTTCATTCAAGGAAACCAAACTGTAATTACCGTCTCCGACGACGGGGCGGGAATTAATCCAGAACGAGTTAAATTTAAGGCAATCGAAAAAGGTCTAATTACTCAGGCGCAAGCGAGAAACCTATCCAAACAGGAAGTCTACGATTTTCTGTTTCATCCCGGTTTTAGTACCAAAGACAGCGCCGACGACTTCGCAGGAAGAGGCGTAGGTTTAGATGTTGTTTACACTAACCTCAGCGAAATTCGCGGTACGGTTAGTATCGATTCAGCAATTGGAAAAGGAACGACCTTTACAATTCGCCTACCGCTTACGCTAAGTATTTGTAAAGCCTTGTGCTGCGTCAGCGAGCGATCGCGAATTGCCTTTCCCATGGATGGGGTAGAAGATACTAAAGATTACTTGCCCAGCGAAATTTTTATCAACGAAGAAGAACGTAGATGCGTTCGTTGGCGCGATATGGAACTCCCCCTTTATTCGGTTAGCGAACTACTCAACTACAATCGTCAAATCAGTCGCAGACAGACTTATATGAATAAGTCTTCAGAAGATGCGATCGCGACCGTTATCCTGCGCAGTGCGGGGAATTTGTTGGCACTAGAAGTAGATCGGGTATTGGGAGAGCAAGAAATCGTTATCAAACAAATTGAAGGCCCCATTCCTAAAACGGCTGGGATTGCAGGCGCGACCGTACTCGGCGATGGCAGCGTCATGCCCATCGGCGACGTTCTCGAATTAATCGAAATCGCTCAAGGGCGGATGCGAACCGACACCAGCAGCAGCTTGTGGAAGAAGACTTACGTCCCGATTAACTCAGAAGTAGAAGTCAGAAGCGAACCTACCGTTTTGATTGTAGACGATTCCATTACGGTTCGACAGCTATTGTCCTTAAGCTTCAATAAAGTCGGCTATCGGGTAGAACAAGCCCGCGACGGACAAGAGGCATTAGAAAAACTACAATCTAACTTGCCGTGCGACATCGTTTTCTGCGATATCGAGATGCCGAGGATGAACGGCTTAGAGTTACTTTCTCACCTCCAGCAAGATGAAAAATTATCTTCCATTCCTGTCGCCTTGCTAACTTCTCGCGGCGCTCAACGACACCGGACAGTCGCCGCAAAATTAGGAGCTAGCGGTTACTTTACCAAACCTTATACCGAGAGAGACTTGCTCGATGCCGCCGCAAGAATGCTCAAAGGTGAAGTATTGCTTCCTGGCAGTACCAGAGTACCGAGAGTTGTCGAACCTGAAGTAGAAGCCGTGCAACCCATCTCTAGAGCCTCAGTTGAGAGCAACTTAGCTACAGGATTGAGTTCTTCAGGAAAAAGCAAAGCTGATAGTTTAGTCCTAATCGTAGACGATTCAGTAATGGTAAGAGAAATGCTCTCAATGACCTTTAGCAAATCTGGATATCGCGTCGAACAAGCTCGCGACGGTCAGGAAGCTTGGGAAAAACTTCGTGCTGGTTTGTCTTGCTCTCTGATTTTATGCGATATCGAAATGCCGAGAATGAACGGATTAGAACTACTATCGCGCATTCAAGAAGACGAGAATCTGGCAGCAATTCCTATGGCAATGATTACCTCTCGCGGCGCTCAGAAAATGCAGAATCTCGCGGCGGAAAAAGGAGCTAAAGGCTATTTTGTCAAGCCTTATATCGAGGAAGTTTTGCTTGATGCAGCTAAACGCTTGATAGCTGGTGAGGTATTACTCAAAAAAACTAGTGCAGTTGAAGAGTAATGTCCTTTGGAAGACAAGGAGACAAGAAAGACAAGGAGGACAAGGAGACAAGGGAGAATAAATCTATGAAAGTTTTCCCTCTCCCCCAATGCCTCTTCCCTGTTGCTTTCCTCTTGTCAAAAATTATTTTTAGAACTTTTTTGTTTTAGGAACGAGACATTAATTACATATCCAATTCCAACTCCCGCGATCGCAATAACGAATATCCATAAAATTGTTTTAGCAAATGGCATCGTCAGGGGAGAAGAATGAGAAACAGTAGAAATGAGCGAAACCGATGAAATTGCTCCTACTGCATCGATATCCGCGCCTCCCCAGCCAATCCATTGACCGTTATGTAACACGCCGTCATGTTCGCCTTCTGCGGGGTCGTCGGTTAAACGAACATAGGCAAAATAGTCTTCTGGCCCCCACCCAAACGCATCGATATCGATGCCGTTATGTTGCGCGTCGGTGCGACCAACTGCTTGCCAGGTTTTACCATTTTTACTAATTTCAACCAAGACCGATTCAGTTTTCTCCCCAGCTTCAAAAATCCAAAGATCGGGTTTAATATCGCCGCTTCCTGTCAAGGCATTATTAGTAAATCTTAATGTAATACTGCCGCCGAGTCCGAGGGCAACATCGTGACGAGCCGATAAAGACGAGAGTTGATATTGGGGGGTGGTAGAATTGGGAGTACCAAGCGCGCTAACAGGATTGTTAAACGGTTCTCGAACGTTGGGTAATTGCTCGTCGTTGAGATAAATAATAGGTTCGTAGGAAACGACAGTATCGGCAAAAGAAACTTCTCCAGCCGGAAACTCTACATCATAAAATGTTGTGGTAGGGGCAACCGCTTCTGAGAGCAAAATAACGGCTACAGCACTCAACGACAGCAAAGCCGAAAAAATGATTATACGGCGACCAAAAGGACGAGTATTTCGCTCGGATAGTCGATTTTCGATCCCGTTCATAATTTCTGTCAGCGCGTCAATGATTTTCAATCATTCTAGCTTTCCGACGCGCTTTTGTTTAGCTTAATGGCATTTAAAACTTACTCGGCACGAACTTCCTGAAGCGATTCTTCTCGCTGTAGTTTAGCAGGAAGAGAAGGAGTAACCACAGTAGTCAACGGTAAATATACGCTAAAGCAGCTACCCATCTTCAAGCGGCTGGTAACGCTAATCTTTCCCCCGTGACGCATGGCGATCGCCTGAGCAATTGCCAGTCCCAATCCCGTTCCCCCTTCGCGACGAGCGCGAGCTTTATCTGCACGCCAGAAGCGATCGAAGACAAAAGGCAACTCTTCTGGAGCGATCCCAATTCCCGTATCCTCAACGCTAACGATCGCATAGCGGTTATTTTTCATGAGGCGAACAATTACCTTGCCGCCAGAGGACGTATATTGAATGGCATTGCGGATCAAATTAGAAAATAGACGGCTCAATTGAGCGGGATCGCCATAAATTGATATAGCTGCTAATTCTCGATATTTAAGCGCCACCTCTTTTTCTTGGGCAAAAGGCTCAAATAGCTCCACTAAATCTTCCAACACTTCATCGAGCGCAATTGTCATTTTCTCGCCGCCAACCGTCAATCCGGGCGTATCAGTGCGAGCGAGAAACAATAAGTCTTCTGTTAAGGAGATCATTTGGCTAGTCGCGCTGGCGATCGCAGCTAACTTTTTGGCATCCTTGGGATGAACTCGCTCTGGATGATTGCGCATGACATCTACTGAAGCTTTAATCGCCGTCAGAGGCCCGCGCAACTCGTGAGAAGCATCGGCCGTAAACTGTTTGAGGCGGCCAAAACTCTGCTCGACAGGCTCTATTGCCTTTTGAGTCAGCCAGAAACCCGCCACGCCGACCAATCCCAAGGTCGTCACTGCTCCCATTCCCAGTCCCCAAAGCAGTTGACTTTGAATTCTCTCAATTTCCTCAGTCGATTGACTGACCCGAATAAAACCATCGATTGAGGGAGAATTTGAATTTAGACCGTTGCCAGAGATGGGAATGGTAAACGTCCGAATTTGACTGTTTTGTTGCAATCGCTTAATCGTCCAAAAGCCCGGTCGCGGTGGTAGCGCGATCTTGAGCGTTCCTTTAGAGGCGATCAGTTGACCTTCTGTGTCGAACCATTCTACACTTTGGCGATCGCGATTAAAGATGTCTTGCCAAGAAACGCGATTGACATCTTCAAAATATTGCTCTCCTTTATTTTGAACTTCACTCAAAGAAGGAATAGCTGATTCAGCCAGCGTTTGCAGTTTTTTATCTAATTCTCGATAAAGACTGCGACTAAAAAAAACATAAACGCCCGTCCCAAACAAGCCTAAAATCGCGGCCATCACCACTAAATAGGACAACAATAAACGCCAGCGCAAATCTCGAAACATCATCCAGAAATCATACAAATAGCATTTACAGTTCGCTCGGTTGACTCGATCTCACGCGAGTTGCGATTTCTTCGTCTGTTAGGGTTTCTGTTTGAGTCGATAGCCCAAACCATAAACCGTCTCGATAAAATCAGGTGGAGCGCCAACTGATTCTAGTTTTGCCGCAAACTTCTGATATGTGCTTTGACCGTTGATTCCTCTGGAATTTGGTCGAACGACCAAAGTTGTTCGAGGATTTGTGCCCGACTAAAAACTCGGCGACCGTGACGCAAGAAAAATTCTAGCAATCGGTATTCGGTTGGACTTAGGGTTAGAGAACGATTGCCGTAAGCCACATCGCAAGTGCTAGGGTCGAGACGCAACTCACCCCATTCTAGTACGGGAGGTAGAGGCGAGCTTCCCCGCCGCGACAAGGCGCGGATGCGGGCAGAGAGTTCTTGTAGGTCAAAGGGTTTGATCAGATAATCGTCGGCTCCTGCATCGAGTCCTGCCACGCGATCGCCCACCGTATCCCTGGCTGTTAACATCAAAATTGGCGTTGTACAACCTTTTGAGCGCAACCGCCTACACAGGCTAACGCCATCGAGCCTGGGTAACATCACGTCTAATAAGATCAGGTCGTAGGTAAATGTATCGGCTAGTTCCCAGCCTGCTTGCCCGTCATTAGCAACTTCCACAACGTAGTTGCGATCGCTTAGATCCTCGACCAGAGCATCTGTAATGCGTTCGTCGTCTTCTACGAGTAAAATCTTCATCAAGATTTCTGAATATTATTTTTGAGTCCTATAGCCATCCTATCGGAAACGTGGAAAAATCTAGACTAGTGTTTTATTTAAGACCAAAAATCGCTGTTCGTTCCCTAACCCAAAAACTCTATTACTTAAACAGAAATTTAAGCACACTTAAGCGATGGCTCATTTTTTATCAACTGACGATCGGCATCCAACGAAGGTTGCCCACAAGTCGATCGCCGACTCTGTTCTCGATGTTCTTGAATCTGTTTTTGGAAATAGCCAGTCTTACCAATTGTCAAGTTTAAGTTCTCAATTGTCTGCCACTTCTGCGGTTATTAAGCCGTCTAGGTCTGTTTCGGTACCGGAACCTTCTTTGGTTTCTGTTTTGGGTGCAGCCGGTCTTTGGTTTTTAGGTCAAAAGTTTCAAAAACGTTTGGTCTCCTAAAAAATATTGCTGGCAAACTAAATTAGGAGCAGACAAAATTTTTTTGTCTTGCTTCTTTTCAGCCCGTCTAAAAAAAGCTAATGATAAAAGACTAGCTTTTAATGTCAAAAATTTCGATTAAGTTTGTCTCACTAATCAATTTAAATTTGTATGTCAATCGATACCGTGTTAAAGACCGTTACAGGAACTGCGATCGCGCTAGTCACCTTCTCAACGCTACCTGCTAATGCTGCATCCCATTACAACTCGCTATTTGTCTTCGGCGATAGCGTTTCCGATACTGGTAATACTTTTAACCTTGTAGGTTTTCCCCCTGCCCCTTTCTACGCTAACAGTCGTTATACTAACGGTTCGATTTGGATAGATTATTTGGGCGATTCCCTAGGCGTAAACCCCACTAACTATACTTCTCTCCCTCCGAATAGTGCGATTCCCACCCAAGGTGTTAACTTTGCTACAGGCGGAGCTACTAGCGGAAGAGACAACTTGGGAGATCCTTTGTTTCCTGGCGTAAATCTTCCTGGTCTGGGCGAGCAAATCGACCAGTATAACGATTTGCTCGGCGGTCGTTCGGCCAATCCCGATGCCCTTTACGTGGTGTTGGCTGGCAGTAACGATTATATTCGTCTGTTTTCTTCCCCAACGCCACCTTCAGATCTTCCAGGTCAGATCGCTCAAACAGTAGGGAATGTGTCAAGCGCGCTTGCAACGCTCGCTCAATCTGGCGCTCGCAATGTTTTAGTAGCTAATTTGCCGAATTTGGGCGATCTTCCCGTCGGCACCCCCCAGCAAGCAGCACTCAATCAATTAACTGGCGCTCACAACGCGGCGTTGGCTCAAAGCATCGCTGGTTTAAAACAGCAGTTTTCTGGAACCAACTTTATCAGTTTGGATATTAATTCTCTGTTTCAAACCGTTCGGAATGACCCGGCAAGTTTTGGTTTTGCTAATGCAACTGACAATTGTACGGGAATTGATTTTCCTTTTATCGACCCTGCCACAGACATATCTGGTGCGATCGCTTGCAACACAGCTTTAGCAGCTAACCCTAAAGCTTTTTTATTCTACGATAATCAGCATCCTACCACTGAAGGACATCGCCTTATCGCTAATGCTGCCGTAGATGTGCTAGAGGCAAAAAGCGTGCCCGAATCTTCTCTAGTGTCAGCCTTGGGTTTGTTAGGGCTTTTAGCCGTTGGAGGAGCGTTACGAAAAAATAATCTTCGGTAAGCAAAAAGCGTAAAAATAACAAAATACCACCTATTTCTAAAAAATAGGCGGTATTTTAGTTATAGTATGGTTTTAAGCGTCGATTTTAATAGGAATATTACTCTACAAAGAAGAGCCTAAACCAGCGTAGGCACCGTAGAAGAAAAGACCCACAACAGCGATTACGCCTAAACCAGCAACAACACCGACAACCCACAAGGGAATGCGTCCTTCTGCAAACATAATTTACGTTCTCCTAAATGGCTCCTAAAGACACTTCAATAATTCTTGAATTAATTGAAGAAATAACTAGAGAATAGAATACCAAGGACTGCAATCAGCAGTAAACCCAAGTATAAAGAAGTCCGATTCAGTTCTACAGGTTGTCTGTTCGGATTTTTAATTTTTTCCATGACTTTCTCCTATCTTTGGATAAATTGCATAGCCGCGATCGCGCCTATAAAAAATACAGTAGGAACGGCTAGGGTATGAACTGCTAGCCATCTGACAGTAAAAATTGGATATGAAACGGGTTGATTGGGAGATTGAGTTGCCATAGTGTTTACCTCTTTTCAAACAACAATTTACTTGTTGAATTCCTTAATTTGTTGGTTAGCTTTAAAGCGATCGGTAATAATCGGTAATTCTTGACGCTCTTGGGTGTAATATTCATCGGGACGAGGTGTCCCAAATACATCGTATGCCAGTCCAGTTTGGACGAACAACCACCCTGCTATAAACAACATTGGAATGGTGATGCTATGAATTACCCAGTAACGAACGCTAGTAATAATATCCGAAAACGGACGTTCTCCAGTGCTACCAGACATTTGATGTTATCCTCCTATTGTTATCGGTTTAAATCTAGTCAATATGATAAAAACTGCTGACCCAGGAACAACTACAACCTTATGTTTAAGCTGTTTGGGATGACGGTTCATATCTAAGTAAAACACCTTTTTGACCCAGAATAAATCCCTTTTCAGGGCTGACAAAGACAATTTTATAGAAATTAGAAGGTGTATTTTCTATATCTCTGTCTTTTTGCCATGTTTTTCCATCGTCAAAGCTTACCAATAGATTGCCGCTACCGCCAGCTACCCATAGCTCTTCGGGAACCCTAGAAGCTAAATCTAGCAATCCCCAACTAGTCGAAAATTCAGGATAAATAACTTCTCCCCATTCTTCATCGGTATTTTCAGGATCGGCAAATTGAATTTGACCGCCTCTAGCGAGCAACCACAGCCGTCCATCGTCGCTGTATCCCATCGTCTGCAATCTGCGCGATGAAGTGCGATTGTGAGGAGTCCATTCGTTTTGTCCGGGTTCCCAAGTTGAGTAGAAGTTGCCTCTTGCAGATACAGCAACATACTTACCATCAGACGAACGAGAAATCGTTCTCGCCACCCCTACTGCTCCTTCGACAAGCGCTTGCCAAGTACGCCCGCTATTGGTCGTTTTGTAAATTGCCCCCAAATCTGTTACCATTTCTGCTGTTTTAGATCCTAGGGCAATAACGCTGTAAGGGGCACCCGGTAACTTTTCGCTTAGGGGAATGCGCGACCAAGAAGTACCGCCATCTTCTGTATGTAGTAAGATAGCGGGTTTTCCAGTAATCCACCCTTCTTGTCCGCTAAAACTAACAGAATTAAAGCTGGCTTTTTCCTCTCCCAAATCTAGCTTTTTTTCTTGCCAAGTTTTTCCAGCATCGGTTGTTTCAAACAAAGCTGCTTGAGAACCAACCAACCAGCCCCGATTGGGGTCGTCGGTAAAGGCAACATCGGCAAAGCTAGAATCGGTTTCTAGCGAAACAAGCGTCCAGGGATTGTAACTGGTAGAAGGGACTTTGCTGCAACTAATACAGAATAAAGAAACCGCAATTAATATTAAAATTTGTTTCAGCTTTCTCATGAAAATAGTCATAAACAATTGAATCGCAGGTCGGAATCTTTAGCTTAAGTTTCTCCTTGACGTAGGTTTTATGAGTACGATCGCGCTTAAATTGAGTCTAAGGATTCTGCTTAACTCAAACCATACATACTCAAGAAAAAAAGAAAAGCTAGTGCTAATCCGCCAAAAATTAAAAGGTTTTTTTGTCCTGGAGTCAAACGGTTAACACCAAGACCGTAATTGAGATTTTCTTGAAACCCAGAAGGAACATTAGTCGCGCCAATATTGACGAAAGCAGAACGGCTAGCGCCGCAAACCGGACAGCGCCAATTGCTCGGCAACTCCTCAAAAGGAGTTCCAGCAGGGATCTCTTTTTTTCCATCGCCTTTACTTGGCTCGTAAACATAGCCGCAAGACCGACATTCGTGACTTGCTAAAGCTTGTTCTGCCAGCGTTTTCTCTACAGGTCGCTCGCTCATGGCCTCGACTAAGCAAATATTAAAGGAACTGTAACAAATTATCTCATATTCTATAACCTTCTCGACTTCTTCCCCACTTTCTGTTTTTGGAGGAATAGCGATTGTTAACTCATCCCCACTTCAAAAAGACGGAAATTTCATGTCATTGGTCATTAATTACAAAAGACAAAGGGTTAAGTAAAATTATAAACGACTTATTTTAAGCGCTTATCAGAAATTAAAATAGTTGCGATCGCGTCCTTACACTGCGACTAAACTATTTGTTTAATATTTATATTAGATTTTTAAAATCTCACCCAGAGGTGCAGAGAAAGGAAGGGGTCGTACGAACTTCACTAACGAATGAATTTTAAACTTTCTCGATAATTTTTATTTAGTTTATTTTTTCGCCATTGTCTAATGTTTCTTCTTTTTCTAAATAAAGCCTTACTCCTTCACTCATCTGTAAGAGATTGGGTTGAATTTTTTGCCCAAGAACATCTTCAACCAGATGAGAAACTTGACCGACGAGAAAGTGAGGAAATCCTTTGATATGTTTGGGATCGATAATTAATCGTCCGCGACTCTCAATAACGGTTGTCTGTCCGTCTTCGATAAAATGGTTATGCCCCGAACAAAAAACGGCTTCGGTAAACGCATGGGTTTCAATTTTCCAAGCTAGCGTAAAGTCTGTCTCGTTCCAGCGATCGTATTCCGTCCAAGAAAGCATATTTTCACTTAAGATAGCTCGCGCCAAGTGGGGAATCTCACCGCCACCATGCCACTCATATACGCTATGAAGAATATTTCCTTCTTGATGGCGCGATTTAATTTCAAGCGATCGCACGTTTGGTAAATAGGGAACTAACTCAACCAACTTATCGCGATAGGTAGCATAGACCAGAGAACGGGGAAAGGGAATGCGAGTATCGGTAGAAATATTCATAAGTTGGCTTATAAAAAAATTATATTGAAGCGATCGCAATCTAAATTTTTTATTTTTTCAGTTTTCTTTAGCTATTATTCGCTCAAATGACAACTATTAAATAATTAACCATTCTCACATACTCAAAAAGAAAATTGATATCTGACCAATGAAATAACCTACAAATCTATAGTTAGAAAGATGAAAAAATTAATAACAATTATTATTAATTTAATCAAAAAATGATAGGTATTCTCCGAGATATAAATAGTTTGCATTATTATCTCGAACAAGTACGTCACCGTCTTAATATCGATTTTTATTTTTCTAAGGATAAACACTTACTCGTCTCGGCTTCAAACGATAAATGCAGGCAAAGCGCTTGCTGGGTAAGGGCTAGATCGCTTGCTAAACCGATCCGATGTCGTTCGATAACCCCCAAAACCTTACGAGGATTATGGCGCTCCACGACAGGAAGTAAATAAAAACCCCTTGCTTCCATGCGCGGCAGTAGTTCGGTTACGGATTCGTCCTCGTGAGCATAAAGAATCTCTGTGGTACAAATATCTCGCAACTTGCGATCGCGAATTTGCTCGATCGCTCTTGATTCTAATAACATTATCGTCTCTTGTGAAGTTGAGTCGGACGCGATCGGAACGACTTGACGCTTAATATCAGCCAGCGAGACAATTCCTAACAACTGCTGCATCTCATCGAAGACTAACGCCGTATGACACCTATCCTGACACATGAGCCGACCGGCCTCAAACACAGACATAGAATCGGGCAATCCCAAATAGGAATACTCCATCACTAAGGAAGTAGGAATGTGTTGTAGGGCTTTTTGTTCTTCTTCTTTATCGAGATTGACACCCATTTGCTGAAGTTTTAAATCTTCTAGCACTTGACGAGCTTTGATTCGCTCGACTATCCAAACGCTGACTCCTACTGCTGCCATCAAAGGTAAAATAATGCGGTAATTTTGCGTTAATTCAAATAAAAGGATAATTGCCGTCAGAGGTGCTTTGACGCTGCTAGCTAGGACTGCTGCCATGCCGACCATTGCATAATCGGAGGCTGGGGCAACTGCTATTAAACTTGTCGGTAAAATAAGATGCAAAACATTGCCGTATATCGCCCCCAAACAAGCTCCCAAAAACATCGCTGGAGCAAAAATTCCCCCCACCAAACCGCTTCCCAAACAAATTCCCGTCAGGACTAATTTGAAGATTAAAAGCAAGCACAGCAGCGTTAGAGAATAAGTATTTTCATGAAGGATGACTTCAATGGTTCCATAACCAATGCCAAGGACTTGAGAAAATTGTAGGGCAACTAAACCAACACAAGCGCCTCCGATAATGGGTTGTATGGGTTTAGGAATTTTACTCAGCCTAGCCAAAGCAGGGATTTTGCCGCTAAAACAATCCCCAGAATATTGAATTCCCCGCACGAATAACGTTGAAGTGATGCTAGCCAGCAATCCCAACCCCAAGTAAAAAATCCATTCCCAGTTACTAACAACTTGATACGTAGGTAGTTCAAATGCCGGACGAACCCCCATATAAATACGGGCTATCACCGCCGAGACAACGGCTGATAAGAGAATTAGACTGGCGGCTGGGGTGGTGAAAGAAGTTCCTAGTACGATTTCTAGGGCAAAAAAAACGCCTGCAATAGGCGCATTAAATCCGGCGGCTAAACCTGCGGCTGCTCCCGCACCGAGTAAAAGCCGATAGCGTTCTTTTGAAACTTGAAAAACTTGTCCTAAGATAATACCGACGTTGGA
Source organism: Candidatus Altimarinota bacterium (assembly GCA_012031035.1). Taxonomy (GTDB): domain Bacteria; phylum Cyanobacteriota; class Cyanobacteriia; order Cyanobacteriales; family Microcystaceae; genus Hydrococcus. Next base: position 45,209 of record JAAUUT010000024.1, read on the forward strand.
ACCGATTTCAACGCTGGGACCTTCTGGGCCTAAAGAGGCTCCTGTTGCTAAGGAAACTACGGCGGCTAGCATTTTAATCGCTGGTCGCAGGGGCGATACAGGCTGCATTCTCGTATCGCTTAGCAGGGCAGAAAGTCCCTGTCCTAAAAACTCTGGAAACTTCCAGCGCATCAATCCTACAATTGCGCCTCCTAGCATGGGGATAAGGGCGACTGTCCAACCTCCCCAGGTTGAGATAGAGTTGAGTAGTTTTTCAAAGGCTAAGGCTTGAAAAAATGCGATCGCGTGGTGAAATAAGAAGAGTGCAAGTCCCGTACTTCCCCCGATGAGTAGGGCAGAAATCAAGACTAAGACCTCTGGAGAAGGCTGCAAGCGGTTGAGAAAACTAGTTAGGCGATCCGAAAAGGAAATGGGTTTTGGAGTCGGTGGGAGGAGAATTTTAGGTTCGGGCAGAGCAGTAGTCATTTAACAAGATCGGGGCCGCTGGGAATTATATAGTTATTTTATTAAGACAATGGAAGATTAAATTCAAAATGGCAGCCTTTTATTGCTAATCTTTTTTGCTAGCTTAAAAGAACGATCGCATTGGTTCGAGCGTTTGAACTCGTCCAACGATAAACGCTAAGCGGGATTTCTGATATTTTTTATCTCAGCAATTATTGCAGGTACAGAAGATGGGCAAAAACCATCTCTGGTGGTATTCCTCGATGGATTCTTTGTACTGCTTCAAGGCTTTAAGCTGATGAATGCGAGCGGTTTAAACTAAGTTTAAATACCTAGAAAATATCGCAATTAGCATCTGCTTGTTATTACAATTGTATCGATTTGTTGCTTGGTTAGCTATTAAATTGTTTAGATTGCTTACTTAGTCCTGAGAAGTCGCTGATTTGTTAGTGCGTTGTTGTTTGAGATAGGTAAAAACTGATTTATCGCCGATATCGGGAGGAATTGCTTGTGTGGCTTTGCGAATGGCGAAAATAATAAATAAAATTGTCCAGAAGGCGAGCAATCCTTTTTCTACATCAATCGGTAAAATTCCCAACAAATGACCGAGTAATAGCAAAGGAACGATGGGGGTTAACAATTTAGTTTCAAATCGATTAAAACAAAATGCTTCTTTAAAGTAAATTCCCGTTAGCGCTGCAAAAGTAAAACCGACTCCTAACAAAGTAATTGGGTGTTTATAAACGGTTAAAGCCAAAGGTTCGCTATTCGTTAAAGCTAAAATAATCGCTGCGATCGCGCCAATTACCCAAAACAGTTGTAAGGTTCTATGTAGAGGGGCGAGATAGATATGGATAGTAACGAGACTAATCGCTAAACCAATAGAAAATAAAGCAAATAAAAACGTTAAGGCTTCTAAAATAACTGGTGTTGACCCTTGCCAAAGAACTAAACCGCTACCAATCGCAAAACTTAAAGCTGCCAAACATAACCCCGCACGGTAAATAATAACTCCCATGCGATCGCGATCGTTAATGGTAAATTCACCGAATTGTCCTTGATAAATTTCTGTTGATGTTATCATGATTTTTTATCGTTGGGTTAATAAATTAGTTTTTAAGATAAGGGAACAGGCAATAGGCAATAGGATCGAGCAAAGAGATTGAAATCAATTGTGTTACTTTCTTGTAGGTTAGGTTGAGCGATAGCGAAACCCAACCTACCTATCTACAGATCTGCTTTATTTAACTTACTTTTTGTTCTACACCAAATCCTACTAAAGAAACTTGTTCGAGTGGCTGTCCTTCTAGCGGACGTTGATAGTTGATAATTTTTCTAATCCGTAAAGTGGGATTAACTAAAGTAATCGAATCGACCGAGACGACGCGAGTATAATGAGTCGTCATTAAAAGCTCTCTCGTCTTAGAATCGAAGCGAAAATGAGAAATAATTGGTTTAGACTCTTCATAGGCGCGATCGCGTAAATAATCGCCTTCTAAATAAGAATTATTTTCTTGTTTGGGAACGAACAAAAGATTGAGTTGCTGAGACACTTCTTCGCCTTTTTCAGAAATGGTGTAAAATCCCAAACTAAATCCAGGAAGGCTATCTAATTCTAACGATAATGGATATTGATTGTCTGACATCACTTTAGCTTTGAGGTCGGCGGTTAAAGGGACAATCGTGAAATCTGTACGCGATCGCTCGACTTCTTTATTACTTAAATAATGATAGGTTCGTTCGGTTTTCCAACTTCCAACGCACCAATCAAAAAATTCTCTAAATTTGGCTGTATCCATAATCAGTTATCAAAGGAATTATAAATTATGAGTTATGAATTATGAATTGTAAGTTCATCATTTCCCGTCTCTTTGTCTCTCACACTTTGAAACTGTCTTATCACTAAGATTTTAGCGTGATTGAAACTGCTTCATATTAGCAATTAAACGATTAAAATAAGGCTTTAAATCCTCTTGCTCTTGTTCTTGAAATTCTTTTAATCCAAAAGTTTTTAAATTCTCTAGTCCAACAATCATTGCTTCTAAAGGAACGCGCAATTCTTCATAGAGTAATTGCATATTATTCAATCCTTCCTGACTGGTGAATTGAGTTTTTTGACCAGCTATCCCATAAGTAATACAGCGTAAAAAATGCCAAAAATCTCGCCAACAGGCTTCGGCTCTTTCGGCTGGATATAACTCTCCTCCAGGTTGACTAATATTAGGAAACTGTTCTAAAAGTTTTTTTTCGAGCTTCACTGACAATATCGGGAGCTTTTTCTCTCAACAATTTAGCCTTTTCTACTGAGGATGAGAGAGATGGAGAAACAGTTTTTATTTGTTTGATATCTTCATCCGTTAAATAACGACCTTCATCATCAGCTTTTTGAAAAATAGCAATAACTTCAGTAGGAGAGTCATTACTCCAAGTTGCAAAGCTAACAATTCTCGCTTTGGGGATTAATTGTCGAGCGCGATCGCTTAATTGCATACTTCTTCTCTAACTGTTTTATTTATAGGTCAGATTGCTCTAATTTTACAATTACTTGCTTAATTTCTGCTGTTGTTACTGGCACGGTCACATTCTCAGGCATAAGATTTAGTTTGGGCGATCGCAATTTTCTTTCGCCTTTATCTTCCCAAAACCCGTAGTCTCTTGCCACTTTTGTAAAGTAAAGTAAAGTAAAATTAAAGAAACTGTCTTCAATAACGCTGATGGACATTAGTCAGATTGAAACCTATCTCAAAAGTTCTGACTCTCAGGAACGACTCAAAGCTATTGTTGAGTTAAGACATTACGACGCAGAAATCGCTATCCCTCTCTTGCTTAGCGTAATTCGAGATAAAGAATTTATCGTTCGTTCTTTTGTCGCTATGGGATTGGGTAAAAAGCGATCGCCCGAAGCCTTTGCGGCTTTGTTAGAGTTAATGCAGTTCGATCGCGATTCTAACGTTCGTTCAGAAGCGGCTAATTCTATCTCTTATTACGGTGAAGTAGCCGTGCCTCATCTCGTAGCAACCTTTCATCGCGACGACCATTGGTTATTGCGTCGCAGCATTCTCGCTGGATTAGCCGATCTCAATTGTTGGAGAGAATTGTTAGAGGTATGTCTGTACGGACTCGATAGCGACGATGTTACAGTACAAGAAGCCTGTGTTGATGCACTGAGTTTACTAGCTGGTACGCCTGGACAAGAAGCCGCCTTAGAAAAACTTCTTTCTCTGGTAAAAGCAGACTGGTGGCGCATTCGAGTGCGCGTTGCGAGGGCATTAAGTAAGTATAACGATCCGAGAGCGCAAGAAGCACTCACCTACCTTAAACAAGACGATGATAGTCGCGTAGTAGGAGCCGTATTAGAGAGTTTGATAACTTGAAAAAGAATACGAGTTCCACGCTTAGTGCAAACTACTCCAAGCCAAAATTTTTTTGATAAAAATAAACATCAATTATTAAATTTCTTAATGCTGAGACTCATTACAGATTTTGACGGGCCTATTATGGACGTTTCCGAACGTTACTATCGCGTTTATCAGTATTGTCTAGAAACGATCCAACGTCCCAAACAAACCGTGCGAGAACTCACCAAGGCAGAATTCTGGGAGTTAAAACGAGCGAGAGTTCCTGAAAAGCAAATTGGGATAATGTCAGGGTTAGATGAGGCTCAGGCTTTGGAATTTGCCTTATTGCGCCGTAAAACCGTTCATACACTCCCTTATCTTGTCTATGACCAGCTTATTTCTGATGCGCTATCGACGCTAGAAAAAATACAAGCGCAAGGAATCGATCTAGTGGTGATGACCATGCGGCGAGCGAGGGAATTGGAAGCAGCTTTCAAACAGTACGATCTCGAAAAGTTTTTTCCCAAAGATCGCTGTTATTGCTTAAGCGATGATTATGTTAAAACGACGGATGTAGAAGATAAACCATTGTTAATGGAAAAGGCACTTAAAGAATTACCGTCTGCTTGCGATATTTGGATGGTAGGGGATACGGAAGCAGATATTATTGCAGCTAAAACCCACAACATTAAAGTAATCGGCGTGTTGTCAGGCATCAGAGATCGCGATCGCTTGGAAATATATAACCCCAACTTTATCGCCAACAATCTAACTGAAGCTTTCGAGATTTTAACTTCAGCGATTCAGGCTATTCCCTAGAACTTCAGCGTAGAAAACTACTCATCAGCCAAAATAAGCCGAATGTCAACAAAGTTGCTAGCTGCTCGACACTCAAATCGATCGAGCTATTAGGGACTCCCACAAAGCTAGCTAAAGCGTTTCCCAAGCCAATGCCTACTAATAAACCGACTATTGTCATCAACACGGCTCGTCCGAGCTTTTGCTCTTTGCGATTGATTAGGTAGATGTTAGCGCATACCCCGATCGCCATTAACAAAGGAAGCACTGATTCAACGTTATTTTTGGAAAAAACCGCAATAACCGATAAAATCAAGAAAACTGTTGCCGACCAAAGGAGATCTGCTTGCGATGGCTTATCCATTAATCCTTTTAACCAGTTTGGCGAATTGGGAACTGGCATTGAAGGAGGTTGTGTAGATACTTCTGATGTTTTTTCAGCAAAACGGATGCGATCGGGAACTTTAATTCTTCCTTCTTGGCGCATCCTCAGACGTTCCATAATAACGGCATCGTAAGCCGCTTCGATGCTCTCAATGACTTGAGTATTATCTCGATATTGTTGGCTCAAACGCTGCTTTGCAGCTTGAATTTCCTCAAAGGAAGCATTTTCTGTTACTCCCAGCCTTTCATATGGATTTTGTTCGCTCATTTCTAAACTCCTTCAATCTGGTCATGATGTTAAGTAACAATGTGGGAAAGGGTACACTAATCTTGAGAGCCGAAAGCGTAAGCTAATACAACACAGAGAAAGAGCTTTTCAGAAGCTTTGCTTCTGTTGGAAAGGTAATATAGTTTTCATATCAACCTCTTCCCTAAAGTTTTCCGCTCGCCCTTAAGTTATGTTTTTTATGCTCCTCTCAATCTATATATAAAGGAAAATGGTTTTACAAACCTTCCTCAAGCTAGTTTAACTTGAGAAATGGGTAGTAGATAAATCAGTATCTCGATCCAATGCCATCCTTTTCTTTTGCTTCTTAACTTCTCTTGTGTGACATCCTACACTTTATCGTCCTAACTTTTACCAGGAAAACAAGCGCTATGGCTTCCGCCAAAATTCTAGTTGTAGACGACGACCCAGCAATTCGTAATCTAATTTTTCGCTTCCTCAGCCAGAAAAGTTACCAAGTACAGGCGGCGGTTGATGGAAAGTCAGCGATCGAGCTATTTAATAAGTTTAGTCCCGATCTAGTGATTCTGGATGTTAATTTACCCGATGCCTTGGGTTATAATCTCTGCGAGCAAATGCAGAAGAATACCAATGTTTTTATTCTCATGCTAACCAGTCGTACTGATGTTGAGGATAAAAAAGAAGGTTTTTTAAAAGGAGCCGATGACTACCTTACTAAACCCTTCGATCTTCAAGAATTAGAATTCCGAGTTAGAGCTATTTTGAAGCGTCGGCGCATTATTATGCCAGAAGAAAAGGAGTCACTGGTCTTTGGCAATTTAACCATCAATCCAGCACGCCGAGAAGTGCTTGTTAAAGAACATTTAGTCAGTTTGACTTCACTAGAATTTGACTTGTTATATTGTTTGGCCAGTCAACCCGGTCGCGTTTGGAGTCGTGCAGAACTCATTCATCGCGTCTGGGAATACGATTACGTTGGAGATCAACGAGTTGTCGATGTCCACATCGGTCAAATTAGAAAGAAAATAGAAATCGACACCAATAATCCTGCTGTTATTCAAACGGTTAGAGGCGTGGGATATAAATTTGAAGCCATCCCAGCTAAACAAGGACAAGTGAGCGAATAAAGCGCCGCAAGCAGACTTAGTAACCGATCGCTAGTTGTAAGTTACTGGTCGCTAATAACAGTCTCATTCTCTTTGTTAGAAACGGGTTGTGGCGATTTTCCTTCTTCTAGTTGAGCGTGCATTTTGACTGATTCTTCTAACTGTTGAGCTTCTTTTTTAAACTCGTTCTCAAACTCTTTAGAAGCTTCTTGGAAACCACGAATAGCTTTTCCGAGACTTCGACCAATTTCTGGAAGCTTTTTCGGACCAAATATTAACAAAGCAACAACCATAATCAGGATCATTTCTGGAAGCCCAATTCCAAAAAAATTCATAAAAAATTCTCCTATTGACGCTTCTATACTAAGATATATGACAAGAAAAAACCCGGATAAACCGGGATAGAGAGAGTCAAGATAGAGCAATGCTTTTTATCAAAACATCGCTCTACTGACCTAAGCTTTTCCAGTCAACATTGAACCCTTCTAGTAAAAGTGAAGAGTTGTAGATTTGTAAGATAATTAACAAGAAAACTAAGAATAGCAGCATAAAAACGCCCATGAGGGTTGTTGTACCCCAACCAGGGACAACTTTACCGTACTCAGCGTTCAAAGGTCTAAGAATGTCTCCCAAACGAGTGCGTTGTGCCATAAGCCACCAATATGTTTAAAAATGATATTTTGTAATGTTCTGTAATATTATAGGAGAATTGGGATTCACTCTTAATTAAACTTATGGATTCTGCAACAGTTCTTATCATCGGTATCGGAGCAGTGGTTACGGCAATAACAGGGGTTGCCATTTACACGGCTTTTGGCCCGCCGTCCGCTCAGTTAGACGATCCTTTTGAAGATCATGAAGATTAGCGATCTTTTTGAAGATCGCAAAGATTAATATTCCGAAATTATTACCTCTGCTGTTTGTCAGTTGGGAGAGTCGGTTTTAACAGTTACTAACGTTCGGTGACCTATGACTTAGCTTAGTGCCCGATCGCTGATTCAGACGCTCTCCCCGTACTGATATTTTTATAGGTAACGAGATCGCTTAAACGCAACATCAAAGGCGATCGCGCTATAGGATTAATTTTTTTACAATTATTTAGCTGTCCATACAGATATCTTTAAAAAATACTTGAGTATTTTCACGGATTTTTTCTAACTTGTTGGAATTTTCAAAAGTTTTTTTGAGGGCAATTACTGAGGATTTCTCGTAATAACTAAGACATAATTGAGATTATTAGAACTAAACAAACTCACGAGAGCACATCTTAAAAAAAAGATGAATGTTTGACTAAAAACTTAATTATTGCTCTCGTATTATCTCGCTTATAGATATGGAATGCAATCTTGCTTAAGCTCCGATTCAATTAAAGGACTTCAATCGG
>JAAUUT010000124.1 GCA_012031035.1 Candidatus Altimarinota bacterium
ACCGTAAATTGCACAATGACACCGTTAAGCGATCGCAAACGCCAGTTAGTTTGACCCGTCGATAAAAGGCGGTTGACACTGCGAGTGCAGGAAGTGCAAATTCCGCACCAAATGCGCCAAAGTTCCCCCATCCGCCATAGATGCCTTCGGCAATGCCAATTTCTTTGGGGGGAAACCATTCTGCAACCATGCGAATGCCAACGACAAATCCCGAACCGACAATTCCCATCATCAAGCGACTGATGACGAGTTGGCTGAAGTTATGCGCTTCGGCGGTTGCCAAGCAAGGAATAAGAGCAAAGAATAATAATCCTGAAAAGGTAATGCGAGGCCCAAAGCGATCCAAGATCATTCCAACAATAATTCGCGCTGGAATTGTTAGGGCTAAGTTACAAATTAATAACGTCGCTTTTTGTTCTGGTGTTAATCCTAATTCTTTGGCGATTGTTGTGGCAAATGGTGCAAAGTTAAACCACACTACAAACGTCAGGAAAAATGCAACCCAGGTCATATGGAGGAGCTTATATCTCCCCCGCAGCGACCACATTTCTTTTAACATTTTGATTTACCTCGAAAAAATTTTAAGCAACAACAAAAATCAAGGCTTAGAACAATAGTTACTTTTTTAGTCCTAATGAATAACTACAGAAAACTAGATTTAACAAAGTATTTTAGTAAGTAAACGAATTTAAATTTGAAAACTTAACTTGCGATCGCAATTATATAAATATTGCTTTTTTTTACTGGCGATCGCTCGATTAATTCTCAAAATTTTTTTAAATCTTGAATGCAAAAGACGAATATTTAGTAATTTATCAAGCTCTTAGTTTCAGCAAAGCTTATTTTGAAATTTTGCATTTTCAATTTCATTGTTTAATATCCGTTTACTGACAACACAATTTGAGGAAAAACTATTGAGTTCGTTCGCTCATTTCAATAATCAGAATCGCGCTATTTAAATTGTCTTTTGGTATATTTAGCTACAAAAACTTTTTATCGATGCTTTTCATGCACTATAAATATGTTTTTTTTACATATTCAGAGTCACTAACATAAAAAGAAATTTATGAAGTTTATATTTTTATTAAATTCCTAAAAAGTGCAGATTGATATGGCGAGTCTAAATGAATCATAATATTTTAGTGCGAGCTTCTAGCTCGCACTAAAAAAAATCGCGTTTGCTATGGATGCAAAAAATGCGATCGCTTAAATAAATTATCAATTATTCGTAAGTTCGTAGAGCAAATAACTGCGTTCGCGATGCTCGAAGTTCAAATTGATTGAGATACGCTACGGGTTGACTCGGATCGAATTCTCGCTTGTCGATAAAGGCGGTAGCAGCTTCTTTCTTCATCTTGTCTTTGGGAAGTTCGAGTTTTAAGGCTTTGGCAACCTCTTCATAAATTTCGACGGGATAAATTTTGTTGAGAATTTCATCTGCATCTTTGGGATATTCTTTTTGTTCGATTTGATTCCAGCGAATCATCTGAGTTAGCAACCAAACCGCATGAGAACGCCAGGGATAGTTAGCGGTATCGGGTTTCTTGAGATAATTGGTTTCTTGGAAGTGAAAAATCTCGAAATCGGGTATCGAGATAAGATTATTATTCCCATCTAATTGCGAGTAAGAATACTTGCCGCTCAAAGCTGGCGCGATCGCGTCTGGGTTAAGATTAAGATATTGAGACTGGGAGAGGATTTGAACGACTTCAGTGCGATTTTCGGCGCGATCGCAATATTGACAAGCTTCTATCAGTGCAGCGACTAATGCTCTTGCTGTAGTTGGGTTATCTTTTATCCATGCTTGCATCGTCGCCAAAACTTTTCCTGGGTGTCCCCTCCAAATATCTCGACTCGTACTAGCAACGAATCCCGCCTTTTTTAAAACTGCATCCTGATTCCAGGGTTCGCCGACGCAATAACCAGAGATATTCCCAGCTTGTAGCTTAAAAATCAATTGCTGGGGCGGAATTTCAGTTAATTTTACTTCATTATCGGGATCGATTCCCATCGCTGCTAGCCAATAGCGATAGAGATAAGTATCCATAGAAGCTTTGGCTTCTGTCGCGAAGTTAGGCGGCTGTCCTAAACCTCGTATATAGTTTCTATAACTGTCGGCAAATTCTTGAAAATTCGTGTAATAAAAATAAGGACGAATTCCTGCTTCCCAGACTTTTTGTGACAACGCGATCGCGCTTCCGTTAAGATTGAATGTCATTAATGCAACCATCGGCGCAGCATTGGATCTCAATTGAGCCTGCATCGGCATTCCATACAACGCTTGCGCCCCATCCAAACGTCCTCCGATTAATCCGTCTTCAATATCTTGCCAACTCGCTTTTCGGCTAAAACCCACCGTCAAGCCATAGCGCGAGAAAAAGCCTTTTTCTTTTGCAATAATTAGAGGAGCAGCATCGGTCAGTCCCACGTAACCGAGAGTTAGATAGGTTTTCTCTAGTTTGCCAAAGTTAATGTTATTGGGTTGTTGCTTTCCTGGCGAACTAGTGTCACTGGTATTTTGCGTACAAGCTGCAATAACCGAACTAGCGACTCCCAAGCTGGTGTATTTTATGAAAACGCGACGTTGCATAGAAAAGGGCGATCGAATTTATCTTCAATTTTTATACCATTTTGAGTAGGATAGCTATATATGTTAAACTTTCGCGATCGCATGACGCAAAGATTGTATAGTTGCGATCGCGTAAACGTAGTAAAGTCTTAAACTTTCGTATGATGATAGTGACACAACTTGGGACTTATAGCAGACAGTCTAAAGTTAAGTATGCTACCATCTGTGATAAATTATGTAATCCTCGAATATCGATGGGCAAGGTTCTGGTTTTGAATGCCTCATACGAACCGCTCAATATTACTAGTTGGCGAAGGGCGGTTGTCTTATTACTCAAAGGAAAAGCAGAGCAATTAGAACATAACGGCAAATATGTCTATTGCGATTTTCCACTTCCTTCTGTCATTAGGCTGCGACACTACGTTCGCGTTCCTTACAAAGAAATCCCTCTAACCCGCCGTAATATTCTCGAACGCGATCGCCATACTTGTCAATACTGCTTCTACAAAGGAGAACAATTAACCCTCGATCATATCATTCCGCGATCGCGCGGCGGGGGAGATACCTGGGAAAATCTAGTCACCGCTTGCGTGCGCTGTAATGTCAAAAAAGGCAACCGCACTCCCAAAGAAGCGAATATGAGTCTGAGGCATCAACCTCGTAAACCCTATAGCAGTCTTCATTTTGAAATTGTCAAACACACCAGGGGAAATCTTAACCAGGAATGGCGAAAATATGTTATTGGAATTAATTAAATTATTTTTTCAAGGCAAAGATAAGTCGATGAATGGAAGCAATATTAGTAATAGCTGCCAAAAGAATTAGTAACGGTAAAATTTGTTGAGTTAGCAACCCTATAATTATTAGGATAGTTCGCGTCGAACGACTGCCAATACTTGCAACCGTACTCTTTCCCTCTGCTTCGCTGCGGGCGCGAACGTAAGGAACTAATGTCGTTCCTAAAAGTGCCAATAATCCTGGGATAAGATAGTTGTTGGGAAAGACTAATATTAGAGCAGCGATTAAGAGAAAATCAACATAGCGATCGATTACGCTATCTAAAATATCTCCTTCGCCAGAAGCCATGTTTCTTGCTCGTGCTAAATCTCCATCTAAGCAATCGAGTATGCCACTTAAAATAATAAAAAAGACCGCTAATAAATAATTTTCTCTAACGATAAACCAACCTGCTACCAGTCCGCCGAGTCCGCCAGACAGCCAGCTAATTTGATTTGGGGTTATCCAAGTAATATTAACTAAAATTGAGGCAAGCTTTTCTGTAATTGAATGAATAGCGCGATCGAGAAAAGATTTAGGCACTACGATAGAACTATGTTCTTCTAAATCGCTATCGTCTGTTGGATTCGTTGGTGATGAGTTTTGTAAAGATATTTCTGACATTACAAAATTTTATTAAATTTAAATTAATGAGTCGTTGGTGAGTTATTGGGAGTTCCCACCTAAAACGACTAAAGCAGTTAATTTTTTACATCATTAATTGAATCGTTTTTTCCTTCTGTTTCTTGCTGTACTCGTTTTTTCTTTTCCGCTTGTAAAGCTTCTTCAAGTACGCCAAGAAGTTGATCCATTTTATCGAGATTGCTGCGATAGAGATCGAGATCTTTTTGCAGCTTATCTGGCGGAAAGTGTAAGGCTTCAGAGATTTGTTGTAAAGTGCGATCGCGCTTTTCTTTATCTTTGATTAATTCCAAGTTTGTTTCCGCTAAAATCGTATACAACCCAATCGCAAATAAACGGCTATATTTAAAATTGGGTTGATTAGCAATAGCTTGTAAAATTCCTACTAAACTATTTTCGGCATTTTCAGAAGGAGAAGAACTAATTTTAGTAATGAGTTCTTCCAAGGACATATGCTTGGCTTGCTCTAAAATATTTCCAGCTTGCTGGCGATATTGTTCGGGGTCGTTGCCAATTGCTTTACACAGTGCAGCAAAAATCGAGGCTTTATCTTGTTCGGGTTGATATCCCTGCATAAAACGTTCAAAAGCCGTCACGACTCCCAAGGCATAAATGGGATCGTATTTAAAATCCACATTGACGGAAAGCAAATGCATTTCGACCATCAACTCTTCTACGATACGCCGATAAACGGAAACGATCGGACGAGTATGATGAGTATAAAACTCTCGCTTAGTGTCGGAAACTGTACGAACCTTATCCACAACGTAGACTGACATAGAAACTGTAATATTCATTCTCTCCCTTAAAAGACACCTTTGCCAACTACTATTTCGGTAAAGGCAAGAGATGACTGGGCATTTTTGATTATTACCAATTTCTGTAAAATTAGCTACTCACCGTACTTTTCAGTTTAGAAATACCTATCATCTAAGAATGATGAATTCTGATGGGAGAATTCGATATAACTGACAAAGAACTACTTAAAATTGGCGATCGCTCATGAGTTTATTTGATGAGGTCAGTCGGTTTCTCGAAACTCGACTCGAAGAATTTTTGAAAAACAATCCCCATCTGGAGTTACAAGCACTTCTGGAGCAACTTCGAGAACAAGAACAAGATACGATACGTCTCGTTTCCGATTTAGAACAACAAAAGCAGCGTTTGGAAAATGAAATTCTTTCGGTTGCCCAAGATATCAAAACCTGGCATCTAAGAATCGATAAAGCAAAAGCGGCGGGAAGATTGGATTTAGCCCAAGCAGCGCAAGAAAGAGAAGCTGCTTTACTTCGCCAAGGCAATCAACTTTGGGGACAAATGGAAGGGACGAGAAAACGCATCCTGCAATCTCAGGAATTGTTGCGTCAGATACAGCAAAGAAAACAAGAAGTACAAGCCAAAGCTGCTCAAGCCAAAACCGCGCAGGCTAAGGCACAAACGGCTGCTAGCTCGGATACGATTGGATGGGATCGAGGAAGCAGTTACAATACTTACAGCAGATCGGCAGATCCTCTAGAAGCACAATTTCGGGACTTAGAAACCGATGATGAATTGGAACGCTTGAAACGCAATTTAGGACGATGAATCGAACTGGCTCTCAACTGGAACTTTTTTGTAGGATAAGCTCTACTTATCCTAAAGAATCTATTAAGCCGATTTCCAAGTACCGTGAAAGCCGTGGGGAATAACGCTAGGCAATCCCAAACGACAAATGGGTTCGTCTTCTAAGCGATCGCTCTCGTAAATCCTCACTTCGCTAGTATGGGAATTTCCATCGTAAACCACCGTCAACACCCAACCGTCTTCAGAGTTTGGCGCGTTGGGAGCAAAAGTAGGCTCGCTAGTATAATAATTATCGCCCATATCTGCTATTGACAAATTACTGGTTTTATGATTAAGATGCGCGATCGCGCCAAAAAGTTCTAGATCGCGATTAATCCCTTCTCGATGGGCCGATAAATAAGTGTGTTGCCAAGGTTGCCCGACTTGATGGGGAGGAATCGTAGGAAATTCACAATATAAATCGAGAACTTCCTCATTAGCAATAACCTTGCTAGTTTTGGGATCGAGACGAATTTGCCATAAAGTCGACATAGTAGGCGTGTCTATTTTTCCCCTAACAACTTCCTTGAGGTTTTGATTGGTTTTAAAATCAGGATAGCGGATGAGTTGAACCACCGCCGAGCCATCGCTATCGACGTATCCATTGTTAAAATGCCATTGATACCAGGGGTCAGTTTGGGAACGACTGACTAAAGAAAGTGTATCGCGATCGAACACGAGAATTTGCGTGCCTAATTCAGGTTGCCATTGCATCGCCTCGCTAAAACTTTTCAAACCCGCTACAACTGGAATGACATTGACGCGCACTGGCGGAATAAAAAAGATTAAATATTGCCCAGCTAAGACAAAATCGTGTACTAAAGGCAATTGTTCTACTTTCATCGAACTTTTTTTTAGAAGCTTGCCAGCAGAATTGAATTTGTATAAATTCAGGGTGACGCTGATATCGGCAACAATGCCAAAATTGTAAATTTCACCCGTTTGGGGATCGATTTTAGGATGGGCCGAAAAAGGATCGCTTCTAGTAAGTCCCGATAAATTGTCGAGTCCAAACGTTTCTAGCGTTTGCAAATCGAGAGCGTAAGGATTTCCGCCTTCCCAAAGCGCTAAAAGTTTGTTGGGAAGCGCTAAAACCGAGGTATTAGCTGAATTTTTAGGTTCTTGTTTGCCAATTTTATTCCAAATTGCGCCGGGGGTTGTCATTCCATAATTCGGAAAAAGAAACTTTTTCGCTGCGGTTTCTTTTTGATATCCGTCTGTCTGGACGTAACGATAAATTCCGCTTGCTCCTGCATCAGTAAAATGGACGGCTAAAATGGCTCCATCTCCATCAAACCAATGCCCTACAAGCATTCCGTTTCGTTCTAAACGTCCGGGCCCATTGCGGTAGAAACTGCCTCGCAACCCTTCAGGAATTGCACCAGAAAGGATATTGAGAGGAACGAGCGGAAACTCTGGGGCTGGTTTTTCAATGGCTTTTGACCAAGGTTGACGATCGCGAGTTAGCATATCTAATTTGCACTTTTTTGGCATTTTCATCAATATCAATATACTCTCTACTACCGATGCTAAGTCGGCGATACTTGAGGTATAAAAGTTATGCGAGCAAAGGTTTAATCAATAGTGGAAATATCAAAGGCAGATGAAGAACTCGCTCGGCAAAGCGATTTGCCAGAAAATCGCCCGTTAAAATTTCCCGATGCTGCGTTCGATATTGTTGCCCTAGCTGCCTCAGCAGGGGGTCTACAAGCCCTTTCACAAGTTCTCTCTAGTTTGCCTGCTAGCTTTCCCGCAGCAATTGTAATAGTACAACATCTCGATCGCAAACACCGCTCTTTTATGGCAGATATTCTCAGTCGCCGTACCTTATTGTTAGTAAAGCAAGCAGAAGATGGCGATCGCATCAGTCCTACAACAGTATATATCGCTCCACCCAACCGCCATCTATTAGCTAAACCCGATGGCACTCTATCTTTAACGCAATCGGAATTAGTACATTTCGTGCGACCTTCTGCCGATTTGTTATTCGACTCAGTAGCAGCTAGCTACAAAGACAGAGCTATTGCAGTTGTCTTGTCGGGAATGGGCAACGATGGGGCGAAGGGAGTACAAGCGATCTCCAAAATGGGCGGAACGGTTATCGCCCAAGATAAGGAAACTTCTCAATTTTTCGGAATGCCTAATGCGGCGATTCAAACGGGAAGCGTTAATTTTATTCTTCCCCTAGCTGAAATTGCTTCAACGCTTGTTTTCTTAGTCATGAAGAGTCTCAAGGAGTGAACGACCCACCGCCAACATACGCAAAAGCGGGGGACTTCCCGCTCACGGAGTTAAAAAAATTGAGGACAATCCCCTTGCGTTTTCAGGAGTTTGAGAATTTTATCTGAGTGTAGGGACAAGAGAAACCTAAAATAGATGAAAAGATTTTATTGCGATCGCGTAGCGTGCGCGAAGCACAATCGCCACTATTAAAAAAGCGATGACTGAAAATGACGAAGCTCTGATATTTGAATCCCTCCTAGAATTTTTAAGACAAGCGCGAGGGTTTGATTTTACAGGTTATAAACGCTCTAGCCTCATGCGCCGAGTTCGCAAGCATATGCAAACTCATAACATTGATAATTTTGGCGATTATCTAGATTATCTACAAGTTCGCCCAGAAGAATTTTTACCTCTTTTCAACACGATTTTAATTAATGTCACCAGCTTTTTTCGAGACAAAGATGCTTGGAACTACCTTCAGCGTCAGGTAATTCCTCGCCTTATCAGCGATAAGCCACTCAATAAACCCATCAGGGTTTGGAGTGCGGGTTGCGCCTCTGGTGAAGAAGCTTATACATTAGCGACGATCCTCGCACAAGCGCTGGGGATTGAGAAATTTCGCCAACGGGTAAAAATATACGCGACTGATGTTGACGAAGAAGCACTGAGTCAAGCTCGTCACGCTAGCTATAGCACCAAAGATCTCGAACCCATTCCCGAAGAAATACGGGAGCAATTTTTTGAGAAGATTGACAATCAGTATATTTTTCGTCCCGACTTACGCCGCTCGGTAATCTTCGGTCGTCACGACTTAGTACAGGATGCCCCCATTTCTCGCCTCGATTTGCTGGTTTGTCGCAATACTTTGATGTATTTTAATGCCGAAATTCAGGTGAAAATTCTCAATCGCTTTCACTTTGCGCTCAACGATACTGGCATTCTTTTTTTAGGTAAAGCAGAAATGCTGCTGACACATACCAATCTTTTTACACCAATCAGCCTACAACAACGCATTTTTCGCCCAGTAATCAGGAACGAGCGTCGCAATCGCCCCTTGACACTTGGTTCAAATAGTGGTGAAGAAGCCAACTATACCCTAGAACGCTATAACCGTCTGCGAGAATCAGCGTTTGACTCCGTTGCCCTCTCGCAAATTATTGTGGACTTTAATGGCAATTTAGTCATCGCTAATACGCCAGCACGCGCTATGTTTGGTCTTAACCCCTTAGATCTCGGTCGTCCCTTACAAGACTTAGAAATTTCTTACCGTCCCCTGGAGTTACGTTCTTATATCGAGGAAGTTTACCGCAATCGCACTAATATCGTCGTCAACGATGTGGTTCGCAACCTGCGAGACAATCAAACCCAATATCTAGACGTACATATTAATCTTCTCGAAGACAACATTGGTGAAATCCTCGGAGTGGGTATTACTTTTACCGATGTTACCCGCTATCAAGAACTTAAAGTAGAACTCCAGCAAGCTAATCAAGAATTAGAAACGGCTAATGAAGAGTTACAGTCTTCTAATGAAGAACTAGAAACCACTAACGAAGAACTTCAATCCACCAATGAAGAATTAGAAACCACTAACGAAGAACTGCAATCTACCAATGAGGAACTGGAGACAATGAATGAAGAACTCCAGTCTACTAATGAAGAACTGCAAACCATTAACGATGAACTACGCTTGCGAACTGCCGATCTCAACCAAGCAAATGCTTTCTTAAATTCTATCCTCGGCAGCCTGAAAGCGGGTGTGGTTGTGGTCGATCGCCAATTTAATACTCTATCTTGGAACGAAGAAGCTGAAAATCTTTGGGGATTAAGGGCTGAGGAGGTTAAAGGGCAGTCTATCTTAAATCTCGATATTGGTTTGCCCGTCGAGCAACTGCGCGAACCCATTCGCAACTGTTTATCGGAAGTTAATAGAACTCAGGAATTAATACTAGAAGCCGTTAACCGTCGCGGGCGAACCATTCAGTGTCGCATCGGCATTAATCCTCTCAATGGTTCTGAAAGAGAATGTCTCGGTGCGATCCTTCTAATGGAGGAAGTAGAAACTTAAATTTTACAGTAAGGTGAAAAGAAGAATTTAAACAGTGACAATGGACTGAAATACTCATCTAGTCGTATAAAGACGGCTTTACATATGAGGCAGCGATTTAAATCGAGGGGCGGGCTATTGAGAATAGTGCAAGCTCTCAGCTTACTCTTCGCAACAGCCGCCGCTTAATTAATTCCCCGTCTCATATATGAAGTCCATTTTAATAGACTGAAATGCTTATTCAGTCGTATGAAGACGGCTTGGTATGTGAGGTAGCGATTTAAATCGAGGGGCAGCTAATTGAGAAGGGTGCAAGCTCTCAGCTTACCGGATTTTGTATGATAGACCTCCTGCAAAACTAAACAATCTAAATTCAAATACAGGCAAAAGGGTTGATGTTAAATGAAAAAATAGCCCTTTCCCCTTTCCCCGTTCTAAAGTAAGAAGTTTAATAACTATGGAGTTTGCTATGTTAGAGCCAGTGCAAGAATTCACCGAACATGAAATTTCAGACGAAACGGCACAGTTGGCGCAAGAACACGCCCAAGTATCTTTCAAACACGGAAAATCAGTTGAAAATGTGGGTAAATTATTAGAAAAGCAAGGTAAAGAAAAAGGTCATTCCATCGCAGAAAAGGGCAAAGAAATGCAAGAACACGCAGAAGCTTCACTAAAATACGCTCAGGACGCAGAACACCAAAAAGGCAACGCATCAACGAAATCTCATAACCTAGCAACACGCGAACACGTCAAACAAGCTCAAGCACACGTCGAAGCCAATAAAGAATACAGTAAAATGCTTGAAAAACAAATGGAACAAGCTCAAACTGTTTTGAATAAAAGTACTCAGTTTTTAGAGTCGCGATCGCAAGAGTAGGGAAGCGTCTTTTTCAGTGACTAGTAAAGGCAAATAGTAACTGGTCACTGATAACTGTCAAAAGCGATCGCTCTTGGTATTAAGTTTGGTTAAAATTCTTAAAAGTTTTGGTTGGCTTTTGTATTGTATAACTAATAACAAAATTATTTAATTCAACTGCCATACAAAACTTTCAACCCGAAGGTAGTTTGACCGATAAATAAAACTGTGGAAAAGTAAGCAAACAAGAAAAATAAAAAGTTAACATCAATATTTCATTTAAAGTCGTTAGTGAATGCAGGTATGAAATTTTCTTATCCCCACTTCTCTCCAGCGAGAAGGAAGCAGAGAGCTTATACACTCTTTTATGGGAGAGTGTGAGGGCAGTCAATTCATTCTCACTCTTCAGCAACGCCCATTTAAAATTGTTGTTTGCGATTCAAACTTCAACGCGATATCTGTGGTAGATTAAATTTTTAAATCATAATTTGTCAAGCTAACTCCAGGATTTTTATAAAAAAATCTAATCGGATGAATGTATTATTAGCGTTGTTTTTGCTAACATAAAAAACGAAATTAGAATAACAAAAAAATAACTAGTAACTATACAGATTTAACCAATCTCTTCTACTAAAAGACGGTTATTTACTTAAAGAGATCGGGCAAGATTTAGCAACTGACAAACGAGGACGGCTATGGTTTCTGACGTAATGATGAATTTCAGTAGATTTGAGCAAGAAGTTCAAGAAGCACGAGATCGCCTCAAGATTATTCAAGAGGATACGCTAGACTCGCCCAGTAGCTTACAGGAATGGCACTCAGAAACGATTTCCGAACTTTCTTATGCGATAGAAGAACTCGATGTCGCATTAGAGGAAATGCGCCTGCAAAACGAAGAATTGCTCGTTGCTCGTCAAGAAGTAGAGTTGAAGCGCCAACATTACCAAGAACTATTTGAGTTAGCTCCCGACGGATATTTAGTCACTGACGAGCGGGGTATAATTCAAGAAGCCAACCGCGCGGCGGCAGCATTACTTAATATTGCTTCAAAATATTTAATTGGCAAACCGATAGATATTTTTATCTCGCCGAGCGATCGCGATTGCCCTGACAGCAAATGGTTACAAATAACGCGATCGTTTGAAGACTGCTGTTGCCACTCCAATCATAACGGATGCAAGCACCCCGCTAGTCCCCTTCTCATCAATAACGAGGAAATCTACCTACAACCGCGACAGCAAGAACCCTTACTAGTAGCCTTATCTGTCGCAGCCAGTTATAACGCTAAAGATGGAGTGGAAAGCCTGCGTTGGTCGTTGCGCGATCTCAGCGAACGACAAGCTGCAATTAGGGAACGCAAGCAAGCTCAAGAGAAAATTAGCGAACAAGCCGCCCTACTAGACGTTACCACAGATGCGATATTGGTTTGCGATCTTCACAAGCAAATTTTATTTTGGAACAAAGCAGCAGAGAAGCTTTACAGTTGGACAAGAGAAGAAGTGCTAGGAAAGGACATTCTCGCACTTTTATGCCAAAATAATTTGTCACAATTAGCCAAAATCGAACAAGAAGTTCTCCAAAAAGGTTCTTGGCATGGAGAATTAAATCAAACGACCAAAGCTAGGGAAAATATCATCGTAGAAAGTCGTTGGTCGCTCGTGCTAGATGACGAGAACCAGCCTAAATCAATCCTCATCGTCAACACCGATATTACCTTTAGCAAACAACTAGAAGCCAGTCATTTGCGCTGTCAGCGCCTAGAAGCGATCGGAACCTTAGCGAGCGGCATCGTTCACGATTTAAATAACATTTTATCGCCAATATTGGGGCTGGCTCAATTTCTACAAGTAGAAATTGAGCCAGCCGACGCTGGTGTTAAAGATAGGCTGAAAATTATAGAAATTAATGCCAAACGTGGCGCAGCTTTACTCAAGCAAATATCGATGTTTGCGTGTGGAAATTCAGGACAGCAGGTACTCTTGCCAGTTAGTGTGTTGCTCTCGGAACCTGAGTTAATCGTCAAAGAAACTTTTCCTCGAAATATTGCCATCCAAATAGATACGCCGTCAGATCTTTGGGGAATTCGTGGCGATATGACGCAGTTACACCAAGTCATCATGAATCTCTGCCTGAATGCGCGGGATGCAATGCCAGAAGGCGGTACGCTAAGGCTATCGACCAGAAATATTTTTATCAACGAAACCTATGTCAGACTAAATCACGATGCTCGCGTCGGGTCATATATTGCTATTACCATTGAAGATACCGGAGGTGGCATTGCACCGGAAATTTTGTCGCGAATTTTCGATCCGTTTTTCACTACCAAACAACTCAATGAAGGAGCGGGTTTAGGTCTTGCGATCGCAGCCAATATTATCAAACATCATAACGGTTTTATCGATGTATCTAGCACTATTGGTAAAGGAACGAAGTTTCAAGTCTTCTTACCCGCCGAGAAAATATTAATCGATGAGGAATCTGAAACCTTTCAAGATCTGCCCAAAGGTAACGAAACTGCAATTTTAATTGTGGACGACGAACCCTCTATTTGCAAGATGAGTGAAACGCTTCTCAAAAGCTACGGCTATCGGGTACTAACCGCTAGGAATGGCATAGAAGCGATCGCGTTATTTACCGAAAATAAGGATAAAATTGATGTTATCTTGATGGATCTGCTCATGCCGTCTATGGATGGAACATCTGCGATCGAGGAGTTAAAGAAAATTAATCCGCAAGTCAAGATTGTTGTTACCAGCGGACTCGATTCCTGCAATGACGGTATTGGAGGGGTTTGCAAAAACCCTATACCACAGAAGAACTTGCGATCGCTTTGAATAATATTATCGCGCAACGCGATCGATAACTAATCAAATTATGAATTATGAATTATGAATTATGAAAATTAGGAGTTCAGGGGTTCAGTAGTAACGTAAGTTGCTATTTATAAATATTAAGGTTAACGATCCCCCTAAATCCCCCTTTTAAGGGGGACTTTGAATGAATTCCCCCTTAAAAAGGGGGCAAGGGGGATCGAGCAAGAGAAAAATTTTAACTAGCAACTTGCGTTAGTAGATCTTCTCCCTTGTCTACCTTGTCTTCCGAAGGACGAAGGACGTTCCTACTCCCCATTCCACGGTGCAAATACAGGTAACAAGAGCAATCCTGGTATAGCAGCAGCGATGCTAATTAAGAAAAATAACGGCCATCCCGTCGCTTCGGCAATTGCTCCCGATGGCGCAACCAAAATATCGCGGCTGACGGCCATTAAACTGGAAAGTAGAGCAAATTGTGTCGCACTGAAGCGTGAATTGCAGAGACTCATGAAAAAGGCAAGAAATGCGGCTGTTCCCATGCCCCCACAAAAATTCTCGATATTAATCGTAACAACTAAACCTGTATAATTTTGACCGACTTGTGCTAGTGAAAAGTAAGCAAAATTGCTGATTGCTTGAAATCCCCCAAAAATCCACAGAGATCGATTAATCCCCCATCTACTCATCAAAGCGCCACCTGCTAGCGTACCGACAATCGTAGCGATTAATCCCATTCCTCCTTGAATTGCACCGATATCGGTTTGAGTAAAGCCTATTTTAAGTAAAAACGGCGTGGACATATTCGCTGCGAATGAATCTCCAAGCTTATAAAGCATGATAAACACTAGCATCATTGCCCCTTGAAACCATCCCAAACGCTGAAAAAACTCAACAAGGGTAAATAAACTGCCTCGAATAGAGATTCGGGAGGACTTTCTTTAATGTAGGGTTCGGGGGCCCACAAAGAGGCTAACAGACCGATTCCCATCAAAGCTGCTAGGATCAAATAAACAGTCGGCCAGGAAAGACTATCGGCTAACATTAGCGCAAAAGAGCCAGTAACGAGCAGTGCAATTCGATATCCCAATACGAAAATAGCTGCTCCCGCACCCATTTCTCGCTTTTCTAGGACATCAGTTCGATAGGCATCAGCCGCGATATCCTGCGATGCACTGAGAAAAGCAACGAAAAAAGCAGTAATTGCCAGTAATTGTAGCGATTGAGAAGGTTTTTGTAGAGCCATCATCGCGATCGCCACAACCAAAAATCCCTGAATCACAAATAACCAACCCCTTCGCCGTCCGAGAAACGGAGGAACGAAACAATCTAGTAAAGGCGACCACAAAAATTTGAGAGAATAAGGTATCGCCACCAAGCTAATCAACCCGATCGCGCTTAAATCAATTCCTTCGACTGTCATCCAAGCTTGTAGGGTTTTACTGGTTAGAAATAAGGGCAAACCAGAAGCAAATCCTATTAATAGCAAAGCCGCCATTTTTCGACTTTGAAAAACTTGTAGGAAAGATTTAAGATCGGTCATCTGAATTATGAATGATGAATGATGTAAATTAGAAGCTGAAACTTCGATGATTTCGTCACTCGGTCAATGGAAACGCTCTTCAAAGCCATTTTGACACCTCCCTGACACAAGTATGAATACTAATTTCACCTTAGACGTGAATTATGAAAATTAGAAGTTTAGTAGTTCAGTTATCAGTGAAATAAATATACAAAAATCTCCGTAGGGTGGGTAATGCCAAAAATCTTATAACTATTATTTATAGGTTATCTCAAGCATTACCGATTATTTTATGTTTAATTATGACCGCCTATTGACCAAATCAGACGCAACGATCGCAAACCTAGTTTCTAATCTTAAGATTTTAAAACAATGGCTCAGATAAATTCCAAAGTTGCCTTTCTCGGACTCGGCGTTATGGGCGCACCCATGACCGCTAATTTAGTCACTAAAGGATTTAGCGTTACTGCATGGAATCGTACTCCCAATCGTCCTGGAGTTGCAGTTGCGACCGATGCAGGTGCAACAATTGTCTTATCGATTCGAGAAGCGGTAGAATCTGCCGAGATTATCTTTACCTGCGTCGGCGACGTTCCCGATGTAGAAGCCGTTATTTTAGGAAATGAAGGCGTA
Source organism: Candidatus Altimarinota bacterium (assembly GCA_012031035.1). Taxonomy (GTDB): domain Bacteria; phylum Cyanobacteriota; class Cyanobacteriia; order Cyanobacteriales; family Microcystaceae; genus Hydrococcus. The sequence continues at coordinate 15,682 of JAAUUT010000124.1, forward strand.
GCAGACTATGCAAAACCGAATGCCTTAATTGTAGATATGAGTACCATTGGCAGCGCTGCCGCTCGTAAGATAGGAGAAGCACTGCAAAAACGCAACCTGCGCTTTCTCGATGCGCCCATTTCTGGCGGCGATATCGGCGCACAAAACGGAACGCTTACCATCATGGTAGGCGGCGATCGCAAAGATTTTGAAGAATGCAAGCCACTATTGGAAGCGATGGGCAAAAATATTCGCTTATGCGGCGCGATCGGTAGCGGTCAAGCCGTAAAATTATGCAATCAAGTCTTAGCTGCCGTCCATATGGTAGCGTTATGCGAGGCGATCGCGCTGGCACAAAAACAAGACATTGACCCCAACTTAATTGTAGAAGTTTGCAGCACTGGGGCAGCAGGTTCCTGGGCGCTAGCCAATCTAGCCCCAAAAATTATCGCCGACCAACTCGATCCAGGTTTTATGGTCAAGCACATCCTCAAAGATTTGCGATTAGTACAAGAGATCGTCCAAGCTTCAGGAGAAGCATTACCAGGCACAGAATTAGCAGAACGTCTTTTTAAAGTCGTTGCCTCTCTCGACGGCGGTAAAGGAGCCGAACAAGGCACTCAAGCTATGATTCGTGCTTATCATCAGGATTTGTAGGTTGCGATCTGTCTGTTCAACACCATTTTACAAAAGTTAATGTTTCAACGTTTTGCAGTCGCTACTTTAAATCCCAAAAAGACTAATGCTGCACCACTTGATAATTCAATCCATTGTTTGATGCGCGGTTGTCGGAGAAGCGATGTTATTCGCCCAAAAAAAGCTGTCAACAGCGAATACCAGCTAATTCGGATCAATATATGAATACTGGCAAGCAAGAAAGACTTTGTAAGCGCAGATTCATCATAACTAATGAATTGTGGCAACATTGCTAAATAGAAAACGGATGTTTCTGGACTCAGAATCATAGTTGTTAATCCTTCTGAAAAAGATTTCCAATCCGTTATATTCTCAGTTATAAATACTGGTTCGATAGATGAGGTGCTATTGTTAGAGCGTAAACCACACCATATTGACCGTAACCCCAGCCAGACAAGGTAAAATGCTCCAAGTAACTTCACAACTTCAAACAGTTGCGCTGAGCGAACTAGGATAAGTGACAAGCCTAATACCGATAGAATAGCGTGGACGTATACACCGAGCGAACTACCGAAAATGATAAAAAAACCTGCACTTTGACCGCGTGCGATAACACTTCGCGTGATGAGCATTGTCGTCGCACCAGGAATTATCGTTAAGCTAACGACAACTCCAATAAACGCGATTAGCTGAGTATCAATCATTTGAAATTCTTTTTATTTAAAAAACAAATTGAGATTTTTAATCAATTTAACGATTTTTAAAATATATTCTGTCGCCTGAGAACTAGCGAGCATAAATTCAAGTACGCTAAAGCCAACAAGATTGTAATAAAAACGATTATTGTAGATAATACCAAATTCCTATGAAGATGCACCTGATTCTGACCCCCGGCTGTCGCCGTCCCCCTTACCAAGGGCTCACAAGGGTAGGTTTTTTACAATTTACGAAGAATCAGAAAAAGTTAAATCGCTTAAATGATTGAAAGATATAGGTTTCAAGCGACCAAGACTAAAAAGACTGACCCTT
>JAAUUT010000247.1 GCA_012031035.1 Candidatus Altimarinota bacterium
AACTTTGCCTAGTTGGATTCCTTTTAGGCAAAGTATAATGGATAGAGAAACATTTTTGTGAGGTTTTCGGCTATTCCTTCAGAACCATCTCCACTTCTGTTTTCGGCAAAGTCGGTTTCTCAGTCTCATCCTCCCGCGAAAGTAGCTTCACAACGAGACAGAGAATATCTGCGTCCCTATGAAGTTGAGAAGATGATTAATGTGGCTCGTCATGTTGGTAGACATGGATGTCGGGATGCGGCAATTATTCTCTTGATGTTCCGTCATGGGCTTCGCACAGCGGAGTTAGTTGCGCTCAAATGGTCGCAAGTCGATTTGGCAGGAGGCTATATCGAGATTCACCGCGTCAAGCACGGACATGATAGCATCCATCCTCTACGCGCTCCAGAACTGAGGGCATTACGTCAGATTCAACGAGATTATCCTGACACCCAATATGTGTTCGTTTCTGAGCGAAAAGCTCCGCTATCGACTAGAACTATTCGTCATCTTGTGGCAAGAGCCGGAGCGTTAGTGGGACTTGATGAACCTGTTCATCCCCATCAACTGCGTCATGCTTGTGGTTATTATCTAGCCTCTCTTGGACATGATACAAGAGCGATTCAGGACTATTTGGGACATAAAAACATTCACCATACTGTTCGTTATACGCAAATGTCTCCTCAACGATTTGAGTCTTTTTGGACAGATTAGACCAAGGGGGCGACATTTTGTTGTATTCTCAACAAGATTTATCGTGTAACAACGTCAGGAGTTTTCCCCGATTACTACAGTTTCTCGTACTGCATATCCTCAGTTTAAACTTAATCCTTCGGCTAAAGAACTAGCCGAACTCTATACGCCAACGATAGCTGAACTGAAGTTTGTTCGTTCTCGCATCAAAAGCCACCAAGGACTGTTAGGTTTGACGGTAATGCTCAAATCCTTTCAACGATTGGGTTATTTTATTGCTCCAGAACTTGTTCCGATTCCAGTCGTTAGCTATATCCGCAAATGCCTTAAGCTGAGTGCAGCAGTTTCTCATATTATCTCTATGCGTTCGAGGCGCTATTATGAGACAGCAATTCGGGCTTATTTAGGTGTTAGTCCCTACGACAAGAAAGCGCAAAAACTAGCAGCTATTGCAGTGGGACAAGCCGCCTTAATTATGGAGCATCCAGCCGATTTAATCAATGTAGCCATCGAAGAATTAGTAAAAGAACGTTATGAATTACCTGCGTTTAGTACGCTCGACCGATTAGTTAGTCACATTCGTTCTATCATTAATACACGACTATATCGAACAATAAATGCTAAATTATCTTCTGCGGAAAAAGCTACTTTAGAGCAACTAGTATCCTCGGAAAAAGAAGAAATTCTCCTAACCCTTAATCTTATAAAATCTCCTCCAAAAAGTTCTACTCTATCCCACATGAGAGAACTGCAAACCAAGTTCGAGCGACTGATGGCTTTTGGAGATGCTAAACGGATATTATCCGCTCTTACGCCAGTTAAAATCAAATCTTGGGCAGCTATAGCGAAAGCTTTAGATATTTCAGAATTACGAGATATCAAAATTTTTAAAAGACAAGCTTTGCTGTTGTGCTTACTGTATCAGGCGCAGGTAAAAACCCGCGACCATTTGGTCGAGATGTTTCTCAAACGAATACAAACAATTCATAATAAAGCGAAGGAAAAGCTAGTTGAGTTACGAGAAAAGCATTTAGCTCAAACCGAATCTTTATTAGAAATCCTGACCAAAATTTTAGAAGTTTCTACTGAAGATTTAGATTCGGCAACATTAGGTCAGCAGGTTCAATTATTACTAGATTATCATGGCGGTGCGCCCCATCTATTGCAACAGTGTTCAGAAATTGCTGCCTACAATAGTAAAAACCATTTGCCTTTGTTGTGGCAGTTTTATTCGCGCCATCGCAAGGTATTATTTGATTTAGTTCGCTCGCTTGAAATTTGTTCGACTTCTTCTGACCAATCTTTGATAGAAGCGCTAGCTTATGTTTTGGAAAATGAGTCCAAACGAAAGAAGTGGCTACCTGCAACCATCGATCTAAGTTTTCTCAGTGAAGCTTGGAGAAAGCTAGTTATAGACGAGCAAGAAAATGAAGAAGTCCTGGTTCGTCAACAACTTGAAATTTGCGTTTTTAGCTATCTAGCTTCTGAGTTGAAAACAGGAGATGCTTGCGTCATTGGCAGTGACAATTATGCCGATTTTCGGGAACAATTACTACCTTGGCATGAATGCGAACCCTTAGTAGAACAATACTGTCAAGACTTAGGAATTCCTTCAACTCCCGACGAGCTAATAGCTCATTTGAAGGCTAAACTAACATCTGTAGCCACCTCTGTTGACCAAATCTGTAAAAAAGGCGACCAGATAACGATAGGAAAAGATGGAGTTCCCGTTCTCAAAAGAATTCCAGCTTCGGTTAAACCTCCTGGAGCAGAAGCTTTATTAGCGGCGATTTTACAAAAAATGCCAGAGCGCAGCCTGCTCGACATTCTCCAAAATGCAGAGCATTGGCTGGGATTGACGCGGCATTTTGGTCACATTTCTGGAGGCGAACCTAAATTAGCTTCTCCACAGGAACGTTACTTGCTGACAGTGTTTGCTTATGGGTGCAATTTAGGCCCGAATCAAATGGCACGTCATGCCAAGGGACGGGTAACGAACCATGCCCTCTCTTATACCAATCGTCGCCACATCACGGCAGACAAGCTTGAAGCAGCGATTCGGGACTTAATCAATGCTTACAATCGTCTCGATCTTCCTAAATGTTGGGGCACGGGTAAAAGAGCCGCCGCCGATGGTAGTAAGTTTGAGGTCTATGAGAATAATTTACTGAGCGAGTATCACATTCGTTATGGGGGTTACGGCGGGATTGCTTACCACCACGTTTCCGACACATACATCGCACTGTTTACTCACTTCATCAACTGTGGCGTGTGGGAAGCCGTTTACATTCTCGATGGATTGCTCAAGAATAGAAATGACCCAGAAGAACAAGAAAAACGGTTAAAGTATCTCGATTTAATAGCTAGTGCGGTAATTCTTCAAAATACAATTGATATGTCTTTAGCTGTTCAACATTTATGCGCTCAGGGGTATAAGCTATCTCAAACGCAGTTGGCAACTTTAAGTCCTTATCTGACAAGACATATAAAACGATACGGGGATTATGTCGTGGATTGGCGCAATCTTCCTCAACCTTGGGAAAGTGCGATTGAATTGCCAATTGATATTATTGAAACCTAGATTCTGTAAGACTTATACGGTCATCTTGCACTTTTTTACACGGATCTCGGCTCAATCCCA
>JAAUUT010000248.1 GCA_012031035.1 Candidatus Altimarinota bacterium
CCTGAAGACTTGCGGCAATTGCTTTTGCCTGTCTATCTAATTCTTGATAGGTTAGCTTACCGACGACTATTTCTCCGCGATGAAGAAAGGTGTAAGCAGTTCTGTTAGGTTGATTTTGCGCTCTGTAAGCTAACAGGTCTACAAACGTAGGACATTTGCCTCCTAAGTCGAGCAAGGAGTCTAAACAAGCAGTCATTACTTTATCCTAAAAATCTTTAACAAGTGCTGTTGGGATTTCTGTTTGCCCAACTTACTGCTTTTCAAATAGTTTTAACATTTTTTTATGGTCAAGATTAAATTTGTTAAATCATTAAAAACTTGATTGTAATAGGCTTTGTAATGATTTTTTCAATGATTTATTCGTCAGCAAATATCTTTTGAATGCGCTTGACGATCGCACCCAAAAAAAATATAGGTTAGTACTAAATATATAGCTTAAAAATTTAAAAATAAAAAGTAACTTTCAACACGTCTTTTCTTCCCTTCAAACAGACAAAAAATCTAAGTTGCGTAAATCCTAGAGAAACGACCTCAATCAAATAAAAGCTTTTAAATTTATCTTATAGTTAATTGAGAAAAAATAGTCAGCCATCGATCGTACCCTAAAAAACTTTAGCAACAGACGACCTGAGCGTACTGCTCACAACTAAAGAGAAAAATCTATTTTCACATAAAGACAACTAGGAGTATATGGCTCACAACCGAGGACGAAAATCTATTTTCAGAACAGGTCATTAATGAAACTTAAATAAGCGATCGCTGCCTATTTAAATATCTAATTATTTTAATTAGATTGATTAAAAAATTTACTACTTAATTTAATCTATTCCTTTTGATTATTGTTTTTATTTTCATCTGTCTTTAGCTCGACTTTATCCATTTTTACCCAGAGCGAAGAAATTAAGGGTTAAACTAAACAATTAAACTATTGCGTCAAAGCATCTATCTTGTGAATTGTACTCTGCCTGCTGAAATTGCTAGAATCCTAGCTCACGATAGCGAATCTCTTTTCTAAACCTGTTTGGTGTCATGTTCAAATTTTACTGACAGGAGCGATTCTGGCAGACCATGTACAAGCTAATTTTACTTTGAAGGTTCGGCAGACTTTTTGGTACTTGCTCATCAACTCCAACTTTCTCGGATGCTCTTGCTCTGGTACGTCGTTTTCTGTGGGCAAGTACTTTTTCCATGTCACCTCAAGCAACTGAAATCATAAAAGTACCTCGTTCTTTATTCGAGCGTTTGAGAGATATAGCTGTTTATGCTGCTTAAATGGATAAAGTCGAGCTTAGCTAAATATCTTTTTGTTCGCTTGTAAGACAGTAAATCCCCAACAGTATAAGAGGCCATCCAGGGACTATGGGAATCGGAACTAGTACGACCCCAACCATCAAACTCGTTACACCCACAATATTTTTGAGTGCATTAGAAAACCAGTCCCCAACACTAACGATATCTTCTTCTACTTCTTCAAAAATAGCAGTTGGCAAAAGAACGACTTGTTCTGCACCGTGAATAGCTGCAAAAATTAGCTGCTGGATTTGCGTTTGTGAGGTTTCATTTTCTTGATAATCAATCGCGACGCATTTTGCTGCTAAATTGATGCGAACATTAGTGACAAAGCTAAGAGATTTGAGATTATGGGTTAGTTTATCTGCATATTCCTCATCTTCAGCGAGTCGAGGAATGCCGATCCGAATGCGTCCTACAGTTTCATGTAAAATTTCATAAATAGTCTCTTTGTGCTTAACTAGATTAGGGTCAATAGATAACGCGATCGCAGGAGAACAAGCATTTACTACTTCAGATGTTGCCAGTGCTAAAGTCATAATCATTTTCAGATCGACAAGACAGTAAGGTTTAAACTAACCTTTAAGCTAATTAAGTTTGCTATTCAAAAATTTTACAAAACTTTTTATTGGGGAAAGATTAAATTTCCTAGACAATTACATAGTCAGAACCAATACTTATAGCAATTCTCATACTTATGAGGTACAAAACTAGTAGTTCAGTAATTCACTGTACCTTACTGATTTGAGAAACGCTATAAATTCGGCATGGCTACAAACGATGAAGAAATCTATTATTGTTGCTAACCTTTAGACAACCTCTAGAATTCATGTATTTTGAATCCGTGAAGTGCTAGTAACCATCCTCCTGAAAAATTACAACGTCCCCACAAAGAAATTAACTGACCATCTTGACAATCTTGCAATTGTAAATTGATTTCGGGGCGTGTCGTAATTAAAGACCAAACTTTCTTACCTTGCGATGCTGGTTTTGTTAAAGTAATGCTGTATTGTTGATAATTCCGCGAACGAAAAATTCCTTGATAAAAGTTGCAATTTTGTGATTCAGAAACCATCCCTTGACCGGGACAATTACCATCCAGGGGATACTCTTCTGGACAATCTAAATAATATCTTTGCCAATCGATGCGATCGCAATGTTCTGGAACTAAATTATACAAAGGAATCGCCGCAGCAGGCGCAACAGAATCTGTTAACAAAGCTTCTTGAATGTGTCGAATCGGGACTTCGTGAGGCTGACAATTCAACTCTATACACAAAGCAGCAGCCATTCCCGCCGCTTGACCGATATTCATCACCACAGGTTGTAAGCGAGTGCTACCATTAGCAATGTGAGAAACTGAAATATTTTTCTCGCAAACTAACAATCCTTCAATTGAATTGGGGACTAAAGCACCGTAGGGAATAGTAAAAGGCGTACCCGTCCAACGTCCTCCCCAACGAATTGATTTCGGTTGTAAGGGAAACTCGATTCCAGGATAATGATGATCGTTAGCATAATTTCCAATTGCGATCGCGCTCACTTCTCCATCTTCTGTCATCGGTAATGCCGCAACGCATCCATCCTTAATCGGTAAAATATCTTTTTCAGTTACCGTTACTTGTCCGATAATTCTACGGCTTTCTCGATAGTAAGGATGAAGCGCAAAAGCACTCTTATCATGAGGAAAAATATTTTCAGCTAAACCGTAACGCTGTCCCAATTCTTTTTGAATAAAATAAGCAAAATTTTGACTGTGACAACACGCTTCTTCAAGAAATTCTCGGCGCGATGATTCCGTTTCAATTAAGCGACCCAATCTTTCTCCATAATCATTACCACAGATCGGCCAATTAATCATAAATAAATCCCCAGGAAGCCGCCCATAATTTAAGAATTTGTCTGCCCCATAATTAGCCCATGCACCCTGGAAAAGAGAAGGGGAGTGAGGGGTAGTAGGGGATGAGGGGAGAGGGGAGAGGGGATTTTT
>JAAUUT010000025.1 GCA_012031035.1 Candidatus Altimarinota bacterium
TTCTTCAAATTTCGAGAAAATTCAGATTTAATAAGGCTAGAATCGTTGACGGTTTTAAATTCATTTGTAAAAAAAATTTAGTCAATTGCTTGACTTTTTGAGAGGGAACAGTAACTTTACTTATTTGTTTTTGATATGATTGTTTGAGTTCAATTAAGTTCATAATTTATCTCTCTTTACCTCGGCAATCTACTTGACTAATTACTGGCTATCAAATTTTTGGCGATCGCCAAACTAAAACTTGCATGCGACTTATTCTGACTGTTGTTTTGTCAGCGTTTTACATCAAATTATTAGGCGAAGTCACTACAATTTTTTAAAGCGGTAGCAAAAACAAAAAAGGCAATAACTAATTAGCCGTTTAGTTTTTTATTTTGAATGTAAAAAAAAATTATTATTTGGCTTTATTTACAGAACTTTTAGGAGAAGTAATTACCAGATTTCTAATACATTCTCTAATGACATCGGTGTAAGTTCGACCTGCAAGTTTACAATAAGTATCTAGTTGCTCGATCTCAGATTGGCTAAAGCCGACAGTAATTCGTTTTTCAATTAATTTTCTTTTCACCTAACTAAACAACCCCTACATAAAGCACATGAACATAACCATTAGATCTAATCTTGCGATCGCTCGTAATTTATAACCAATCTCAATTCTTACCTTGGTTTGTTAATAAAAACAACAAAGGGCACGCAATGCGTACCCTGACAAAATCTGCTTATTTGAAAAAGTTAATTGATAACTAACAAATTATTTACACAAAACTAACTTAATCCATAACGTATAAAAAGATATAACTGTTCTATCTTCTGGAATTGCTTAAGTGCACTCTAGGTGTCTTCTTAAACAAGTCTCAGCAGAAACTCTGCTGGAATAATTGCTATTTAATTGGCGATAGAGCATCACTTATCCATCAGCTTTGTATCCAATATAGCCTATGATTTTTTCACTGTCAAAAAATTTTCAATCTTTTGCCTGGTAAGCTTTTGCGACTTTGCTAGCAAAACTCATTTGAAAGATCGAGGCTGCATCTGCGACAGTATTTCTAGACAAACTTACTTTCTGTCTGTATGGGTTATCTGCATCCCCGCACTAATCGGATCGAATTCTTCGGGAAAAATTGTTCGCTCGTTGTATCTAGCTCTATCTAGGCTCGCTCCTTTTAAGTTAGCCTCTTGCAAGTTAGCTCCATTTAAGTAAGCTCCTCTTAAATCCGCTCTCCACAGATCGCATTGCACCAAATTAACGTCTTTTAGGTAACCCTGACTTAAATTAGCTATGCAAAGCTTGGCTCTCCAGAGATACGCCCCATGTAGGTTAGCGCCTTCTAAGTTAGCTTCTTCGAGGTTGGCTTGACCGAGATCGATTTTCCACATATCGGCTCCACTTAAATTGGCTTCTCTAAGATTGGCTTTCGCTAGGTTAGCTCTATAAAGACAGGCTCCTGATAGGTTACAGCCATAAAGATTAGCTGCTTCTAAATTGGCTTCTTCAAAATCGGTATCTACTAAACATAATCTGCTGAGATCGACTCCCAATAGGTCTATTCTCTTAAAATCTCTTTCCCCTGCTTTGTACCTTCTCAGCAGTTCTTCAGCATTCATCATTAGGAGGTTTAAATATAAGCTCATCTTCGTCTAGAGAAAAACTTAGGAAGCTTTTTAGTATGAGTTATTTAGATAATAGCTAGATGTTCCCCTCAAATCAATTGTGAGCTTACTACTAGAGCTATTCAATTGTCCAGAATTCAAAAATTTTTTTTACTAACTTTTGCGTCTAGCCCAGTGAGTTCCTTGCCAGAGAAGTGCGAATAATACTCCCGAAATCAAAGCTCCTATATTCCATTTAAACGAGCTTTTTAGGAGAGTTAAGCGTCGGTCTTTTTGAATTGTTTGGGTCTGAGCTTTAATGGTATTTTCAGATTGCTCGATAAAATCAGAAAGCTGTAATTTAATTTGACCTAATTGTTCGGAATTTTCAATCTCTGGAGCGCGACCTTGAGTGTCGAGACGACCGACTAACGCTTGCATTTCCTCTTTGGTTGTGGCTTTGGTTAATTGCTCTTTAACCTGTTGGATTTGGGCAAGCTGTTGATTAAGTTGGCTAGTAATTTGTTCGTTGCTCTGACGCTCGATCCGCACGGTATTAACGATTCCCAAAGGAATGAGTAAAAACATGACTATGGCTCCTAATAAAGTTAACCATGATAACGTTTTTACCAAAAAGATTTCTCCAGCGATCGCAAATTTAATTCTCCAAAAAATATTAAGGCTAAGCCAATTAAAGGAACGGCAATTTGTTCGATAATCGTCCCCATTGTCTGGAATTCCCAAGCAGGATTGGTAAAACGCAACGGCGTTAAAGTTTCGATGGTATCTAACCCAAAAAATATCAACAAACCATAACCGACCCAACGTAACAGGGTAATAGAGCGCGCTAGGCGATCGCTAAACTGCCACAGTGTATCTATCTGTTTTTGTGCTAAGTTTTCGTCTTGTGATTGACTCATAAATTTAAAGTTTAACTATGACAATTAGTATTTAAAGGCTGGGAAAGCGCGGATGCCACCACTGATACCAAGATACCCAAACTTGTTCGAGAATTTGATATGCTTGCTCGCGAGGAGTTTCCTTGAGAGGGATAGATAAATGCGTCCACAGACAACGATGATCTCTAAGGGGTTCGGAACCGAGTAAGATAGGAAGGAGGCGATTGACCTGTAAATCGTAAGTGTAGCGATTTTCAATAAACTGCGTATAAGCGATCGCGCCTTGCCCGCGAGGGTTAATGCAGGCTCTTAGATGGGCGAAATCCTCTCGAACCGAGAGACTGTAGAAACCAGTTTCTTTTTGTTCTCGTACAATCGATGCAGATTCTTTTGCGGGTAACAGAGTCGGATCGTACTCGCGAAAAAGCTTTTCGTTAGTATGGGGATGGTCTACATAACGCATCGCGATCGCCACAGTTAAGCCATTGCGCGTATATTCATAACGTTTTTCCTCAAATGTCCCTTCTTTAGTCTGTTTTGCTTGAAGAGTCTGACTTCCCTTTATCTTCCATCCTGGCAGAGGAACTTCTGCCGGAAAGACAAAGGTTGTATGAATTACTTGCTCAGTAGGTGAAACTAAGAGCGATTTCCCCAGCACGAAGATAGCACTACAGAAAGTCAGCGCTAAAACAGGAATACGAAGTTGTTTCCACACAAACACAATTTTAAATTTCCGATCGATCTAATGTTTTCTCGGTTGTTTGAGGTTCTCTGTTCTCTAATCGCAAGAGAAAATAGCAGAATAAGCCAAACAACCCGACGGAAATCATCGAAAAGATTAAAGATCCGTCACCGACGTGCCAGTAATCGAGTCCTACTCGATCTTGAGCATTCGCTAAAATTGCCATTAGAGCAACCCGAAAACCATTGACGGTGAAGGCGATCGCAATGGCTACTACAGGCACAATAATTTTTTTATTAAGTTCTGGAAGGGGAAACATATTTAAAAATAGCACCGCCAATCCTAACAGGTAAAACATCCCTTCCAAGCCAGAACAGCCCATATTAACATTAACGCCGTCTTGGGGAAGCATAATCTCAAATCCGTTGCGATATACGTCAAATCCGCCGTACCAGAGGATAAAAGTAGCAAATTTGGCTGTAATTTCAGAAATATCAAGGAGCGGCCAAAGTAAGACTTTGGGAACGTTAAGGAAAAAGAGTACGGTCAATTCTCGCCAATATTGCTTTAATCCTCGCCAACCAGAAGCGAGCAAACTTAATCCTAAAGCTGATAAGAATGGTGCAACGCCAAGAAAGTTAGAAGTTGGTAGCGTAGAACTTTTGAGTAAAACGGCCGCAATAATTAATAGTCCTATCGAGCTAGGAAAAATGCCACTATTAAAGTCTAAGCGATCGCGTTTTTTCCAGACTAAAGACGATGCGGCAAACCAGAAAAGAAGGCTGAGGGCAAATAAGCTACGATTTCCCTCTCGATTAGTGAGTGACAAATGAATGGCAATTAAACTAGAACCAATCCCTAACAACCAAAATCGAGGGGATTTTAAGAAGTCAAGCGTCGGGAGATGGATAGCTTTCATTGAAATTAAATAGAATTTTTCGTAGGTGCATAATTTAGTTTGGCTTTCGCGATCGATTATTTCGTCTTAACAAGCTCTAAAATCTTTTGAGCGGGCATCAAGCTATTAGTAAAAGCTTCTTTATGTCTATTGGCAACGATTCCTATAACTGGAGTTCCAGAAAGCTTGACTTGTTCTAATGTTTGGTCTAACGTCGAACGTTCTAATTTTCCTAGTGCAGTAACCAGTAAAACGCCATCGGTATGAGTTGCCAATAGATGAGTATCGGCATAGCCTAACAAAAGAGGAGCTTTGTAAACCACTAGATCGAAAATAGCGTGCAATTTTTCCATCAAACTTTCCATTTTTCTAGAGGCAAGAATTCTAGTCGGATCTAGCGGCATCGAACCAGTGGTCAAGACAAACAAATTATCTTCTACTGGCGATCGCTCGATAACCTCATTAATATCTGGGATCTCCTCTGATAAAAGATCGCTCAATCCTCGCTCATTGGTTAATTGCAGGCACAAATGCAAGCTAGGATCGCGCAAATCTGTATCTACTAATAGAACACGCTGTCCCATACTTGCAGCGGCTCTTGCCAGATAGAGCGCAACAGTAGAGCGACCATTAGCAGGTGCAGCAGAACTAATGACCAAAGAGCGAACGGGAGACTCTGAATTGAAAAGATAAATATTAGTGTAAAGAGAGCGAAAAGCTTCAAAAAATGAGGAGTTTAGAGGCGTTAGCGGTTTGTATCCATTGCCTAAACTTAGTCGATCCCCTTGTCCGATGACGGGATTAAAGGCTTCCGCGTACAGAGGTACGTCTAGTTCTTTTTCAAACGGAATGACTCCTAAAATTGGCAATTTAGTGGCTTCTTTGATGTCCTGAGAGGTATAGAGAACATTAATCAGCTTATCTAAGGCTAAAGCAACGCCTATGCCCACTAATAACCCTAACGCCGCACCTATAATTAAGTTTCGCTTTAAACTTGCAGCAGATTCTTCAGGATCTATAGGCGGAGTTAATAGCCGCCAAGGAATTTCTTTTTGTGCTGCGTCGATGCGCAAAGCTTCTCGTTTTGACAAAAATTGATTGAGGTTTTGAGAGGCGATTTCTAATTCGCGCTGGATATCATTGTATTGGCGAAGAACTCCCGATAATTGCTTGACTTCTCGATTGAGGCGATCTAGGGTTTGAGTCAGCACTAGATAGCGGGTTTCTAGTTCTTGAATTCGATCCGCTGCTGCTTTAACTGTTCGCTGTCCTTCTTGACGAATTAAAGGAATCAAATTTTGTCGCTGCTTTCTAAGTAGCTTGAGTTCGGGACTATTCTCAAGGAGTAGTGCTGAATCGAGAGCCGTTTGACTGTCTATTTGCAGAAGTTGATTAATTAAACTTTGATAGCGGGGATTGGCGGTTAGGATTGAAGTTATAGCAGGTTCGTCACCTTTTTTCGATAGCTCTTTTTGCAAAGATGCGTAAAGCGATTTGGCTTCATTGAGTTGAACCTGAGTTTCTAATTGCTGCTGTCCAAAAGCCGCTGAAAGAGCAGACAGTTGTTGACCTTTTACTTCTGGATCGACTAAATTATTTTGTAAGCGAATTTTTTGCAGGCGCTCTTGCTGAAAGGCGACGCGCGATTGTAGATTGGGAAGTTGTCCTTCTACAAAGTTAATCCCTTGACGAATGCCTGTCTGACGGGTATTCAAACTATAGTTAAGATAAGCCTGAGCGACAACCTCTAAAACATCTTTAACCAGTTCGCGATCGCTACTGCTGTAAGAAACTGTCAAAATCTCAGCTTTTTCCCCGGCTGTTGCAATTGTTAAGCCGCCAATAATCGAGCCATAAGTTACATTGGGATAGCGCTTTTGAATCTGTTCGACAACCGGAGTCATCACGGCAGGAGACGTTAAAATCTTGAGTTTAACCTCATCTGCGGTGACTGCAATAACATCTTCCCGACTGCTTAAGGTTTGGGGGTTAGTAGAGGAAATTACTTGAGTTTCAATGGTTACGGGTTCGGTTAACAACTCAAACTGACTTTGATAAGTGGGAACATCAGTAAGCGCCTTAAATGCAGCCAAAGCAGCTATTGAGGCGGTTATCCCGCCAATAACAAGACTTCTGCGCCGGATGGCTGCGATAACTTGACTTAGATTTAATCCGCCTTCATCGCTCTCGTCGAATTGAGCAGCATTGGTCAAGGATAATGAAGGGGAAGGGCGTTCGGCTTTCATCTAATTTCCTTATCTATTCAAACAACCTGAACAGGTTGAATGGGGTGCTAAATATTGTCAAAAACTTGCCTACAGGATTTAACACTGTATCCAGCGTATCCGAAAGCTTAGATAGCGTCGAGCGACCGACAAGAATTACATCATTGTTGTAAAGAACTGGATTGGTTTCCTCGTTAAGTCCTCCAGCAAAATCGATCTCGATTTCTCTTCGAGAAACAGTTCCGTTGGGGTTGAGGCGAATTAGTTCTACGGAACCCGTGCTAGCTTCATTGGTAAACCCTCCCGCAGCAAACAAAGCTTGATTTAATGGCGTATTTGGCGGAATTTCAACAACTCCTGGACTGCGAACTTCTCCTACTATGTTAACGCCGATCGTATCGGGGGAAAAACTTGCAGCAGCTATATCGGCAGCTTCTTCAGGGGCGAGAGCCGTTGCTATGGGGACAAAAATCGTATCTCCATCTTGTAAAATGGTGTCTTGGCTGGAATCGCCTTCTCGTAAGAGTTTCCAAAGGTCGATCCCCAGGGTGCGTTCTAAACCATCGCTGGTACGACGGCGAATTTCAATTTGACGAACGTTGGCGAGTGGTTTGATGCCGCCAGCAATCTGAATGGCGCGAGTGACGGTGGGCGGAACGCTTCCACCACCATCAGATCCACCGGGTCGCCCGGCTTCTCCGGTTCTAGCGCTGCCCGTTACTGTATAAGGGCCAGGACGAAAGACTTCGCCAATAATAGTAATATTAAGAGGCTCGCTTTCGGCAGGTGCAAAACTGGTCGATCGCAGTAGAGAAATGTCTGCTAGATTGACATCGCTTGCTGTTGGGACGATTACCGTGTCTCCATTTTGAAGGATTAAATCCTGCCGTAAGTCGCCCGCTAGCAGCAGTTGCTTGAGATCGATCTCAATGGTTTGTTGAGATCCTAGTTTGGTAAGGCGACGAATTTGGATTTTCTCAAGGTCGGCCAGGGGTTCGATTCCGCCTGCTGCTTCGATCGCTGCTGTGACTGTCGGAAGAATGCTAGATTTTTCCTCTCCACTAAGGGCATGAGTTCCAGGTTTACGAACTTCTCCGAGTACGGCAACCTTAATCGGTTGAGTGCGATCGCTTGCAAAACTGGCATCGGCTAATCCAGCCGAGGCAATGGGATCGATTCGCTCTGAGGTGGGAATGTAGATGGTGTCGCCATCTCTAATGGTGAGGTCGTTTGCGCTATCGCCCGTTTCTAGTAATTGCCAAAGATCGACGGCGATGACCTGCTGCCCTTTCCCATTTTGAAAGCGTCTAATTTGTACGTTGCGCAAGTCGGCGGCTTGTGTAATTCCGCCTGCGAGCTTGACGGCATCGCTCAATTTGGGCAAGCGAGAGCCTTGAAGCGGTACGGTATAGGAACCGGGACGGTTGATTTCTCCAGCGATACCTATTGAAACTGGACGTGGAACCAATAGGTTAATTGTAATTTGTGCATCTCTGAGGATTTGAGCTTGAGAGTATCTTGCGGCAATGGCTTTTGCTGCACCCGCTAAGGTCATTCCTCGTACTGAGATGCTCCCTATTTGAGGAAGGTTGAGCGAACCGTTGATGGAAACTTCAAATTCGCCACTGTATTGTGGGAGTTTGAAAACTTCTATGCGAATGCGATCGCCCGCTCCCAACAGATAGTCGGACTCAGAATAAATTGCATTAGCCGTAATAGAAGGCGAAACGATTGTTGCGGGAACCTTTTGTGCGTCGGCTCCTTGTGCGCAGGTAAGAATTGTTAGAATTAAAAAGGTCAAACTACTCGTCAAGCAGAATTTTTGACCGAGCCAAGCAGGAAATTGATATTTAAGTGATTGGTTCAATTTTCAGTCTTGATAATCAACAAGTAGAAATATTTTAATATTTTGGCTCACTGGGAAAAGACTGTCAGCGATCGCGATCGCTAACAATTGACATGAGAATAACATCTATAGTCTCTATCCAGTTTTTTACCAAAATTTGACACACTAGCTAACGTATCTAGATACAACCGTCAAAAATTATTTCTTGAGAAACTAGCCAGAAGCAACCAGATCGGTCATCTATGTTTAAGTGGGGAGTGGGAAATTCAAAGAATTGGCTTGCCAACCACACAAAAGTTTCCTAACCATGAATACTCAAGAATTTGAATTCAAAATTGCCACGATTGCACCAAAAGCCCGCGAACCTCAGATTGCTTGTCGTCATAATAAATGCTTTAAAGAAGACTTAGGTAACGGTGTTTTATTAGAGATGGTCGCTATTCCGGGCGGCACTTTTATGATGGGTTCGCTTGCTAGCGAAGGCTATGATTCTGAACAACCCCAGCATCGAGTTGCGGTTAAATCTTTTTATATGGGAAAACATCCCATTACTCAAGCTCAGTGGCAAATAGTAGCCGCTCTCGAACCCATTCAACTGCCTCTTACTCCCAATCCTTCTAAGCATCAAGGAACAAATCTTCCGGTCGAGCGAGTTTCTTGGTATGAAGCCGTTGAGTTTTGCCAGCGACTTTCCAAACTGACTGGTAGAAGTTATAGACTCCCTAGCGAAGCTGAATGGGAATATGCCTGTCGAGCGGGTACAACAACTCCTTTTCACTTTGGTCGGAAATTACCAAAACAATTAGCAAACAGTTATGATTTCCAGCACCGAGGCAGAATCTTGGAAAAAACTACACCCGTGGGAGCCTTTGAGTTCGCCAATGCTTTTGGCTTATACGACCTACACGGCAATGTCTGTGAGTGGTGTCTCGATCTCTGGCACGATAGTTACGAAAGAGCGCCCTGTGACGGCAGAGCTTGGTTGACAATCCAAGACTGTGAAGAAGAATTGCGCGTTATTCGCGGTGGGTTTTGGCTATCTCATGCCAGACATTGCCGTTCGGCTTATCGGGATAATTGCGAACCTAATTCTCGCTCTAGTGTGGTTGGTCTAAGGGTGGTCTGCAACTTAGCGATTTCATGAACTAAAACAAGATTTGCATTTATCTGTTGTATTCTGAAGATTTTTGCTCGCGATTGTTGAATCCTCTCCAATTATCGCGACCTAATTTTATCTAGCCGTTGTTAACTCGCCGCAACTTTCCCTTGAGTTATGCCATTCTCGAACCTCACTAAACCAATTGTTGGTTAGTTCCGCGACTCATACGATAGCTAAATTCGCTAACTGATGGATTGGGAATATCTGGGTTGATAGTATGCGTCGTGCATTTCCAATCGCTACTTTTAGCTGGAGTCGCTACGATAACACCATTTGCTTGTTTTGACACTCGCATCCAAATTGTGCCATGTTCTTCGCAGAAGAATTCTTCTAGCCAAGTATAATTATCAACATAGGGAGAATTGTTGATAGCTAAAAAACTAGCTTTTGTGCGCGTAACACCAAGGCGTTCTTTTATCTGCGATACATCTTGATAAAATAAATGATATTTTGGGCTTCCTAAACGCCAGAGACGTTCTTCGCAGTGAGGGCAGTAAAACTTCGGAGTTTGACTTCTATTTTTTCTCTTATTAGGCATTTGTTCTTATCAGTCGGGATAAATGGCATATTAAGCTAACTTGGCTAGGGAACTGCTAGCGATATTATCTTTTTTTCTATGCTATAAGCAATAGTTGGATAAATCTATATTTCTTTTGTTAAGAACAGGCAAGCTTTTGTAAAGATTTGATGAACTTTAGGTTTTTCTATATCTAGCAACCTCATGAGCAAATAATTAATTATCTTAAAAAAATCTAAAGTTCTTAATGAATAAGAATCATTTTCACTAAAGTCAGTGAGAGATTGTTGATTAATTTTCTTAAATAAAGATTTGTTTTGAAACACTAGCCGTTAACGTCGCGAGATTCTGACGTATATTCACAATAGTTAACGCACTCGATAAATATATTGTCCGAGTTTGGAGGAGATAAAATAAATCCGATCGTTCTGTTCCTAGAAAAGTCAAAAGACATCGCATTAATAATCATCGATTGCGACTCGACGATTTTAGAAACAAGTTTGAGATTTAATGGGAGTACGCTCGTTTGTACTCCCGATCGATTCCATTGAATGATAATCTTGGCGAGCTTTACTTACGTAATTCGTGGGCATAACCGGATCGCTAAAATCTGAGATTGAGTATCGATTGAGAATAATTGTAAGGCGATCGCTAAGATATTTATACTTCGGGAGGGTTTTCTGTGACAGGTTTAGAGGAGTCTGACGCACTCACGTTTTTTGACTCGTTTTTCCCTTCTGCTGCTGGCGTTTCCTCATTAGAAGATGGTTCGATTTCTGCTGTTAGTTCCTCGCTCTTAACAGATTCTTCAAGAGATTGTGTTTCAGGGACCCCCTCTGGTTTTTCGATTTCTTGCGCTTGTGTATCCTTCTCAACCGTTACTTGATAAGCTTCAACGACTGTTTCCGTCTTTTCATCGTCAACATAAGTTTCTACTTTAATTATCTCGGCTTCTGTTACCAAGGTAGGTTTTGCTTCGGATGATTCAACAGCAGTAGGCGATTCTGAATTTTGAGGCGCGATCGCGTCTTCGAGTTCGTCGCTTTCTGCTTCAGACCAGTCAAGAGCGGCGGTTAGAGTTTCTGGTTTCGTTGGAGACGGTTTGGGTGCAGACTTGGGTTGATTAAAACCAAATAGTTTTTTTAAAGAAAAGCCCTGTTTTTGTAGCGTTTCAGCTTCTCTTTGGGGAGAATTTTTGGGTTTTATGGCGATCTCTTCTATGGGAGTTGCAACGGATTTTGACTCGACTGCTTCAATGGTTGGTTCTATGGTAGTAGGTTCTGAAGATTCGAGAGTTTCTTGAGTAATGGGTTCTGGTGTAACAGTTTCCTCAATTGGTTCTTGGGAAATCGTTTCTAATTCGGGGGTAACGGGTTCTTCTATTTCTTGAGTGGCAACTTGCACGGGAGTCTTATCGACTGGTTCTACTGGTGGTTCGGTTGCCGTAGGAGCGACTACTTTGTCAGTTTTAGGAATTGGGGGTGAAGGCTGTTTTTTGTGAGAAGAACCTCCCAAACGGCTTTGTATCCAGGCGAGGAGCGAAAAGTTTTCTATTTCTGCTCGTGCTTCTGGGTTGGCGAGTGCAAGGCGTAATTTTAAGGTTTGCCAACCAAAGGTTAGGACGAGCGCTACTCCTGCTACGTGACTTAATAGTACGCCACCTCTAAGCTGTTCCGAACACAGCCAGAGAATGAGTGCGTAAAATAAACCGACCCCGCTCCAGAGAAAATCGTCTTGGCGGTGCAGCTTGGGACGAAAGAAAGCTGCTAGAAATAAAGCTAGGCTGCTGAGTCCAATAGCGATCGCTAGGATGTATGCCAGCATGGTTATGGTTACTCCTTCGGTGTTCCTCCTATCCCATTGTGCGGCAAGTTGTCACTTTCTAACCACCCGATTCTCAATAAAAGTATAACTTTCCAATCCCAGAACCGATCGCGATCGATTGAGATGAAGTTATACAAGCTGGAGAAGATAGTTTACATTTATTCATTTTCTTTTCGCCACCAAGCTCGTACTAAGCGAATTTCTTCATAGCTAAAACTTTCTCCCAGGTATTCTTTTATGGGTTTGAGAGAATCGGCTCCTACTTTTTGAATTGCATTAACAATCTGTTCTTGTTTTACAGGAATGACAAAATCATTAATCTTTACTGGTTGATTAGTCTCAAATAATTCTGTTATGTGTTGATAAATCGTACTTACTGCTAATCCTCTCGTTTGAGCAATTTCTTCTATCGACAAACCTTGTTGATAAAATTGCAAAGTTATTTTTGGACTATTAGAAGGTAGTGCAACAGGTAATTTTTGTTCTTGACAAAAAGATCGAATTTCCGAAATAAATTGTTCGCCATATCGTTCGAGTTTGTGGGCGTTAACGCCAGAAATAAGAGAAAATTTCTGTAAACTGGTGGGTTGTAAATGCGCCATTATTTTGAGACTCGAATCTGGAAAAATTACATAAGGAGGAATAGAATTTATATCAGCTATTTGTTTGCGTAAGCGTTTTAATCTTTCTAGGAGAATTTCTATCTCTGCGGCTCTTGGATTAGCGTTTCCCATTGCTTTAGCATTAGATGATTTATCGATCGCAATTTGTACGGAACGCTGTTTTTTTAAAACTTCCCAACTGCGTTTATTTAATTTTAGAACCGGATAACCATCGGTTGTTTCATCAACTAAATCTTGATGGATTAAAGAACGTCCTAACATTCTCCATTCATCTACCGTTTTATCTTTCCCAATCCCATAAGTTGATAAAAGGTGATGTCCGTATTCTTCTATTTTTCGCTTTCTCGATCCTCGCAGTACATCAATGATATGTACCATGCCAAATTTTTCTTTACAGCGTGCCACACAAGAGAGAAATTTCTGTGCTTCAATCGTCCAATCTTCTATGGGTTTTGGATTGCGGCAATTGTCACAACCATGACAATTTCCTGGAAATCTTTCTCCAAAATAACGCAAAATCATCGTGCGACGGCATTCGGTTCCTTCTGCATAGTTAATAACTTGACGCATCTGTTGGCGAGCAATTCGTTGTTCTTGAGGGTCGGTTTTTTGGTCGATAATAAACTCAATTTTTTTAAGATCTCCTAAACTTAAAAATAACGTACAGTTTGCTGATTCACCATCTCTTCCTGCCCTGCCCGATTCTTGATAATAACTCTCTAAGTTACGGGGGAGATCGTAGTGAACGACAAAGCGGACATCGGGTTTATTAATCCCCATACCAAAAGCAATTGTAGCGATGATAACCTGTACGTCATCTCGAATAAAACGAGTTTGATTTAAACTTCTTACCCGATCGTCCATTCCTGCATGATAAGGTAAGGCTGATATCCCATCTTCTCGCAAGCGAAAGGCAGTTTCATCGACGCTGCGACGACTCAAACAGTAAACGATTCCCGAACCATTTTGAGTGCGAATATAGTTGACTAATTGATTGTAGCTGCGACGTTCTTTGGGAATGACTTCATAATAGATATTAGGACGATTAAAACTAGCTAAATGAACTTCTGGTTGTCGAAGTTTTAATTGTTGAATAATATCTTGTTGAACTCGTTTGGTTGCTGTTGCAGTTAAGGCAAAAAAAGGAATGTTGGGAAATTTGTCGCGCAGTTGTTTTAATTGTCGGTATTCTGGACGAAAATCGTGTCCCCATTCCGATACGCAATGTGCTTCATCAATAGCAAACGCTGAAATTCCTACTTTTGTGGCTACAATGTTGAAAAAGTTACTGAATTTTTCGCTCAAAAGTCGTTCTGGCGCAACATAAAGTAACTTGATTTTGCCGTTAATAATATCAGATTCTCGCGATCGCACTTCGGAAAACGCTAAACTGCTATTGAGAAAAGTAGCCCCAATTCCATTGTCTTGCAAGGCATCTACTTGATCTTGCATCAGCGAAATGAGCGGCGATACGACTACCGTTAATCCCGGTTTGAGCAAAGCTGGTAATTGAAAGCATAGCGATTTTCCGCCGCCTGTGGGCATAATTACTAATAAATCTCGGCTTTTTAGCGCTTCTTCGACAATTTTCCGCTGTCCCGGACGAAAATGCTCGTAACCAAAGAAATGCTTGAGTGCGGCTTCTAGGGATTCAAATTGTGTCATGAATGAAGGTTTGAGGCGCTAACTAACGAACTATTATAGTAAGACTTGATGCGATCGCTTATCAGTTTTCTCTCAAAAACAGATGTAAGGAACGACGAACATAATCTACCCATGACTCAGTTGTCCGTTGAAAAATGAGTGCGTAAAGCATGATACCGCTCATCGCATCAAAAACTAAACCTGGATCTAAGTCTGCTCGAACTTCATTTCTAGCTTTTGCTTTCTCCAAAACAATTGCAAATGCTTGTCGTCGAGGTTGTAGATATTTTATCCAATAGATTTTAGCAAACTGAGGATTGCTTGAGGCGCTGCTAATAATCATCGCAACCGTCTGTCGTCCGAGAGGACTGAGCGTAATTTGAGCCGCGTTTTCGATTAACGCATTAATATCGCCCCAAAAGCTTTCTGTATTGGGGATTGTAACCTCTTCTCGAACGCTCTCGATCGCATCGGCTACTAATTCTTCTTTGCTCGTGTAGCGCCTGTATATGGTCATTTTGCCAACTCTAGCACGAGACGCGATCGCCTCAATACTCATAGCTTCAAACCCTACTTCTGCTAACAATTCCAGAGTGGCTTGCAATAGCGCTTGATGAGATTGAATGCTGCGGGGTCTTCCTGGCTTTTTGTTGCTTTCCTTCATGAGGCTCATTATAATTTACGAAACAGTATCGTATCGTAATATGACTCGTCTTTCTACTCAACCAACGCTACCACTTCCTCCTGGTCGTTTGGGTTTACCTGCGATCGGTGAGTCCATCCAGTATTTACAAGATCCAGAAGGCTTTATTGCCAAACGCCAACAGCGTTACGGCAATATCTTCAAAACTCACCTTTTTAGTCGTCCGACTATTACTTTAATCGGAGCAGATGCAGCACGATTCTTATTTGCCAATGACGGACAGCGACTTGAGATGACCAACACGCCGAGTTTTGAAGTATTACTTGGCGCGAAATCGATTGGCGTGCAAATAGGAAGCGTCCATCAAATCTTGCGCCGTCAATTGCTGCAAGCTTTTCAACCAAGAGCATTAGAAAATTATGCTCTTACGATGACAGAAGTCACTCATCATTACTTGCAGAAATGGGAGCAAATAGAGACGCTGACTTGGTATGACGAATTGAAAAAATATACACTCGATATTGCTTGTCGGCTGTTTGTAGGGGTCAGCACTACTGCGGACGAACAGTTAGAAAAAGTTTATGAAACTTGGAGTAGCGGACTGTTGTCGATTCCAGTACGGTTTCCTGGCAGTAAATTTGATCGCGCAGTTCGGGCGAGGGAACAACTTCTTACTCAATTCGATCGATTAATCGACCAACGCCAGCAGCAATCCACTGAGACACAAGATGTTTTAAGTATTTTATTAGTTGCCAAAGATGAATCTGGAAAGGCACTCAGCCGAGAAGATATCAAAGATAACATTCTGGGAATGTTGGTAGCGGGACACGAAACCCTAACATCAGCGCTGACATCTCTTTGTCTTCTTTTAGCTCAACATCCAGCAGTATTCAAAGCGGTTCGCGCAGAACAAGCACAACTGGAATATCCAACCTCATTTACTCAGGATACCTTGAAGCAAATGACGTATCTAGAACAAGTGCTAAAAGAGGTTTTGCGAATTTTGCCTCCTGTAGTTCGCAGCGGTTCTCGAAAAGTATTGGAATCTTGCGAGTTCGACGGCTATTTGATTCCGCAGGGTTGGGACGTATATTATCAGATACCTGAGACGCATCGCGACAAAAGTATTTATACACAACCAGAACAATTCGACCCAGATCGATTTTCATTGAAACGATCTGAGGATAAACAAAAAGCTTTCAGTCATATTCCCTTTGGCGGCGGAATCAGGGAATGTTTGGGTAAAGAGTTTGCCAAGCTAGAAATGAAGTTGTTTGCTGCTCTTTTAGTTCGCAATTATGAATGGGAGTTGTTACCAGGACAGAATCTAGAAAGGATCGTGCTGCCGTTTTCTCGTCCTCGCGATGGTTTAAAAGTCAAGTTTAGTCGTCAAGGAATGTAGTTGGTGATGAAGTTTAGGCTCGCTTTACTCCTGCCATAATAAATGCGATCGCTTCTTCGATATGTTCCTCAATCGCCTCTGGACTCAGGCGATCGATATCCGGCGTGAGATGTTTCCAGTTTTCATGTACGGTAAAATAAAATAAGCAAACACTTAAGATGTGAGTTAGTGCCAAAAATGGTTTGAGCGGACGAAAATGCCCTTCTTTGATTCCTCGCTCTAAAATCTTAAGTAAAGGCTGGTGTAGGCTCAAAACGTCGCATTCCTTGAAATACATTCCTTGGTTTTGACTTGCTTCCTGAAACCAAAGCATTTGACGTTGCGCCACAAAAGATTAAGCTAAATAATGAAGTGGGAATAGATTGGGTACGGCGCAATTTTGAGAGTTTTCCAGCCGTCGTTAACCCCAATCTATCTCGATAGTTATTCACTAAAATGTTGGCTATTGCTTCCTAGAAGCTATAGAGAAAAATTAGAGATTTTTGGTCAATTTTCACATTAAACTCTAATATTAACTTCGTTTTAAAGAAGATAAGATGCGATCGCGTCCGATTAATATAGCCCAACTACTTCTCCCGTTAGCATGGCTCCCATTATCCTATCTAAATAAAATTCATCCTCTGCTGATAAATCAAAATCATGAGCGCATATTCGCCCGATCTCTGCTTTTAATTCTGTACTGATACAACCACTTTGTAAAGCCTGACAAACAAGTTTAGATAACTGCATTTTCTAAAATTTCCTTGCTCAACATTTAAGCCTATTGCCAGAATACTAATTTGGCTGGCGTTATGTCAGTCCCACGTTTAAGTGAACTTTCGGGTTAAATTTGAGAGCAGAAGTGGAAAATAGTAGAACTATGTAGAAAGATGAATGGGGAGTGAAGTCGGAAGTCAAGATGAAAATCATAACTGAAAAAGTCTTTTAGTATCGCGATCGCGACTAAAATGTAAAGTTATGTTTAGTTAATGAGTCATAATGAACGTTAGTATCGCCGATATCACTGTAAAAACTATAGACGGCAAAGACAAGTCGCTGAGCGACTATTTAGGTAAAGTATTACTGATTGTTAACGTAGCTTCTTATTGCGGTTATACATCGCAATATAAGGGTTTAGAAAAGTTAAATCAAAAGTATCGTTCGTCAGGATTAGAAATTCTCGGTTTTCCCTGTAATGACTTCGGCGCACAAGAACCAGGAACGAATGAAGAAATCGCGCAATTCTGTAGCCTTAATTATGGGGTAAATTTCGATCTCTTTGATAAGGTGCGCATACTGGGTTCGCAGCAACATCCTCTCTATGCGCGTCTGACTAAAGAAGCAACGCCTCCTGGGGATGTTTCATGGAACTTTGAAAAATTCTTAGTTAATAAGAAAGGAGAAATTGTAGGTCGTTATAAGAGTGCTGTTAGTCCAGACTCTTCAGAATTAGTTTCCGCGATCGATCGCGAATTAGCAAGTTAAGGTCGGTTTGATTTGTTGCATAACTTGCTAGTAGGCTAAGTTAAAATTTCCGTAGGATAGGCAATGCCAAAAGTCTTATAACCTTTATCCACAGGTTATCGCAGGCATTGCTAACCCGGAGATATTGAATTCAATCCATTTATATTATGAGCGAGAATAAGACTGTACATCTAGACTTTTGTTGGAGGGGGGTGAGACTTAATGTTTGCCTCAATAAAAACACTTCTTTCATCGATTGTCGATTACGCTGGACTGTTTGAACCAGCAAAACTGAAGATGCGAGACGCGATCGCCAATTACGATCGAGATAAAATAAGTTCTGAAAGTTGGATGTTGGGAAGATTTGTTCTACCTGCTTCTCGAATTAATGAGTTTGAAGAACTTATCGCAACATTTCCTCTAGAAAAGTGGTCGCTAAGCGTAATTTTGTCGGGAAATGTAGAATTAGAGCTTGAAAGAGTACAATCTATCTCTGAGGGTGGAAAAATTGCGATCGCAGCGTTAGAATTTCCGCCACTTCCACCTACAGATATTGAAAGCTTATTTCCCAATCTTTCAGCAGGAGTTGATAAATTCTTTGAAATTCCTTCCGACGCAGACTTAGAAACCTATCTCGCTGCTTTGCAATCTACGGGGGCCTTCGCTAAAATCCGTACTGGAGGAATAACCGATGCTGCTTTTCCTAGCGATACCCAATTGAGTCGTTATATCGTTGCTTTTGCTGAGGCACAGATCCCCTTTAAAGCTACAGCAGGTTTGCACCATCCTTTACTAGGTGAATATCGTTTGACTTACGAATTAGAAAGCAAGTCTACCAAGATGTATGGCTTTTTAAATGTTGCTATCTTAGCAGCATTCGCCTATTGGCAAAAAGTGACGCAAGAAGAAGCGATCGCAGTTTTAAGCGAATCTTCAGTCGAGTGTTTTACCTTTACAGAGGATAGTATTGGATGGGGCGATCTCCAACTTACTTTTTCAGAAATAGAAGTAGCTAGAAAACATTTCTTTAAATCTTTTGGTTCTTGCTCTTTTCAAGAACCAATAAACGAACTCAAAAATCTGAGATTAAGGTAAAGATAATTGAAGATAAATTAATAAAGATATCTTTTCTCATTTTTCTTGTTCATATTCCCTAACATATTAAAAATCAAGCTTAATTTATTAAGAATAAGTAAGGAGTCAACATGAAAGTTTCTCAACGTTCTCATTTAACTGACTCACTCGCTTGGCTATCAATTTTGATTTTGATGAGTGCTGGCGTAATTGTTTTAATGTCTATTGCTTTTTAAAAGAAAATTCAAAACAAGAGTCAGAAAAATATATTCCGACTCTTTATTTTTTAATTAATAATTTAGTAATGACTGCCCGATTTCCGATGATGGACGGCGGTAACGCCTTCATGTAAAACTTTGCCTTTCTGCGCTACTGCATAAACAACCCAATGATCGCCACATTCCATGCGATCGCCAACGGAACATTCTACATAAGCAAGCGCATCTTTGAGAATAGGCGAACCATTCTCAGCGTCTTCTGTTGCTACTCCTGCAAAACGATCTTCACCAGGTGCAAAAGGTTTCAGAAATTGTTTCATCAAGCCCAAATGATTGCCTTCTTGTAAGATATTGAGAACGAATTGATTTCCGTTATGCAGTAGCGATTCAATTGCCCGTTCTTTCGCTACAGCAATGGTTAATCCTGGCGGAGTGAAGGTCGCTTGCGATACCCAATCAGCCAACATCGCGCCGTTTAAGTCGCCTTGTTTGCAAGTTACTACACACAGAGAACCGATAATTCTTCCCAAGGCTTGTTCGGTTCTCGCCGATTCTGACTCGCTGGCTGAGGGTTTGGGTTGACGAGATTTAGTCGCTTTCTTCACCGCTTGGGCAAAATCCGTCCCCGCTTCTTCGCAGGTTTTAAGGATAACATCGGTGGGTTTAAATTTGATACGTATCGTTTCAAAACCAAAACGATACCCCGCGTCGCGAAACTTGGTTTCTAATAAATCGATCGCTTCGCCACTCCAACCATAAGATCCAAATACACCAGCGATTTTAGTTTTATCGGCATTTGCTAGGGTAATTCCCAAGGCGGTTTGAATTTGGGTAGGTGCGTGACCGCCTAATGTAGGGGAACCAAAAATAAATCCAGCAGATTTTTGAATGGCGGCTTTGATTTCTTCGGGTTCGGCGGTTTCTGCGTTAATCGATTCAACTCCTACGCCTGCTTTAATAATCCCTTGCGCGATCGCCTGTCCTAAAATAGCAGTATTCCCGTATGCTGAAGCATAAATAATGGCAACGCTGAGTTCTTGCGATTTCTGGGTGCTAGTCCAAGTTTGATAAGCTGCCGTCAGTTCTGTCAATGCGTAGCGTACAAGAGGGCCGTGACCCGTTGCATAGATATTAGCAGGTTTATCCCTGAGTTTTTCTAAGGCAGTCGTGATTTGCTTGGCATAGGGGGCCATAATGCAATCGAAATAATAGCGGCGGTCTTCTTCGTAGACTTTCCAACCTTCGTCTAATACCTGATCGCCGCAAACGTGCGCCCCAAATAGTTTATCAGTAAAAAGGATTTTGCTTTTCGCGTCGTAGGTACACATTTGACCTGGAAAACGCGGATTGGGAGTCGGAATAAATTCGAGTTGATGTCCTTGCCCTAAGTCGAGAATTTCCTCGCCTTTAACTACTTTCACGTTGAATTGTTGAATATTAAATTCGGGTTCCAAAAAGATATTTTTGAGATTAATAGCGGCAGGATTTGAACAAATAAAGGTAATTTGTGGAGCAATTTTCAATAAGGCTTTTAGCGTAATGCAACGATTGGGGTTGACGTGACCTAAGATAACATAATCAATAGTTTTTGGGTCGAATCTTTTTTGTAAAGCTTCGAGAAAAATTTCTGTAAAAGATTCTCCAGGTGGATCGAATAAAGCCGTTTTATCTGCTCGAATTAGATAGGAATTAGCAGTCGTTCCCCGTTGTAAACCGTATTCTATCTCGAATTTGAGTCTATCCCAAGTGCGCGATCGCAATACAGTGATTTGGGAAGTAATTGGGAATACTTGTACGTCTCTAGGTTTCATGATTAGTAGTTAGTTATTTAAGGCTGTGTTTGTTGTAAAATTCTCGAAAATTTTTTATTAGTTTTTGTAGTTGCGATCGCGTTGTTAATTAATTTTTACTTTTTGACTCGCTTTCTGTTTCTTGAAAATTATTGATATCTATCGATTTATTGATGCGATCGCCTATGATTTGATTATTTGTATACTGATGAAATGCCGATAAAGCTCCCATAGTAGTTAGTCCTATTATAAAAGTTAATCCTTGGTCAAATTCAGAAATTGTTTCATCGCTACCTACAATAAATACTAGAATACCTGTAATACAAGATAATATTAATCCTACGATCGAGCTACGTCGATTATTTTTGTCGATATTCATTTGATTTATTTAACAGTTTGAATATACAGCAGTTTTCATTTGGATATATCTGAGTTTCTGCCCCCTAAATCCCCCAATCTTGGGGGACTTTGAAATGTTCCCCCCAATTTTGGGGAGCAAGAGGGGCGAAAATTGCTGTGATTTGATGCAAGTTCATAAAACGCTACTCCCAATATTAAAAGTCCAGGGATATTTAAACCACTAATAACAAAACCTATACCGATTGTAATTGCAACTCCAGAAAGCGAAGTCTTGCGAATTATCCGTAACTTTTCTAAAGAACGCTGATGTTTGTTATCCTTAATAACCTCATTTTGCCTGATAATTTCTCCGCGTACCCACATCCACAAGTCAATCTCTTCAGGCGAAGTAGCTTGAACTAAACGTTCTTCGATTTTTGCAAGCGTGATATTTTCATCAAAAGCAGCGTCAGAGGGAGATGGTGTTTCTGAAGGCGACGATTTATCCAATTCTCCCTTTTCTTCTGACATTGTTTTAGGCAAAAATTACTTTATTAAAACTAATGTTAATAGTAATTGCCCACTTTTCGATGATGAACGGCAGTTAGCGCGTTAGGATCGGAAACGCGACCGTTTGTTACTTTGCTATATACGATCCAGTGATCGCTAACTTCCATACGACTGACGACTTCGCATTCGAGATAAGCCAGTGCATCGGTTAGGATAGGAGAACCATTGACAGCAGGTTGGGTTTTAATCCCAGCAAAGCGATCTGCACCAGGAGGGAATCGCTTGAGGAAATGCTTCATCAGAGGTTGATAATTGCCTTGTTCGAGGACGTTGAGGACGAATTTATCGCCTACTTGCATCAAGGATTCGATCGCGCGATCTTTCGCTACTGCAACGGTAAATCCTGGCGGTTCAAAACTCGCTTGCGACACCCAAGACGCTAACATCGCACTCATCAAGTCGCCTTTTTTAGCAGTAATAATATAGAGTCCGCCGCTAATGCGTCCTAGTGCTTTCTCTAACTCATTATCGATCGCTTTGAGTTGTTTGACTTTGCGATCGACCGATAGCGCCTGTCCTAAGTCAGTTCCCGATTCTTCGCACAGTTGATAAATTGCTTCAGTAGGCGTATCTTTGATGCGGATAGAAGAAAATGCTTGCCTCAAACCAGCTTCGCGAAACTTAGTTAAAAGAGGGTCAATCGGTTCGTCGTTGCCACCATAGGACTCAAACATCCCAATATACTGCTTTGCTTTCGCCGCTGCTAGGATCGTACCAATACTAGTGGTGGTTTCTTTGAGATGGCTACCCGATAGCGGTGGCATTCCAATAATCATACCCGCAGATCGACCGACTAATTCTTGAACTTCTTGCGGTTCGATGGATTTGAGATCTACCATTTCTACGCCGACACTCGTTTTAGTAATTCCTCTGGCAATTGCTTGAGAAATGCGATCGCTCCAGCCATAATCAGAGACATAAAAAACTGCTACAATTTTCTCAGCTTTACTTTGCGCTTCACTCCAACTGCGATAGCGTTCGATTAATTCGTCGGTGTTGTATCTCAAGACTGGGCCGTGACCGTTAGCGACCATCGTAACGGTATCTGGTAGCGATTCCATGCGTTTGATAGCAGCAAGCACCGCTCTAGCATTGGGAGCCATCAAACATTCATAATAGAAACGATAGTCGGGTTCTATTGCCTTGAGATCTTCATCAAAGAGACTGTCGGAACAATAGTGCATCCCGAAGACATCGCAGGTAAACAGGAGTTGCGTGGCGCGATCGTAAGTTAGCATTGTATCGGGCCAGTGCAAGTTAGGCGCGCTGACGAAATCGAGAACGTGACCGTTACCTAAATCGAGACTATCGCCGCTTTTAACTAATTTGCGATCGAAAGGTTGGTGTACGAAGTCTTCTAAAAATTGAATGGCAACTTTTGACCCCACCACCGTGACTTGTGGCGCGAGTTGCAGGATATCTTTCACCAAACCGCTATGATCGGGTTCGGTGTGGCTGATAATAAGGTAATCAATCGTTTTAGGGTCGATTAATCCCGTTAGGGTATCTAGATACAGTTGGCGAAATTTTTCGTGGGAGGTATCGACCAACGCTAGCTTTTCGCTACGTATGATATAAGAGTTGTAGGTCGTACCGTTTTGTAAACCGAATTCAATATCGAAGCGATCGCGATCCCAATCTAGGGAACGAATGGCTGTGGTGTTTGCCGCAATCTCGGCGGTTTGCATCGTCAGCCGTTTTTGTATTTTTACGGGCGTTGCGACCATCAACCTTACTCCTTTAAGCTTTTTTTATGTTGTTCATATTGTGACACATTGACTTTGTAACAATTCATTAAGAATCTTATTAAAATTTATCTATAAGCTAAGAATTACTTAAGCTTCGGTTGGCGATCGCTTTAATATGGATGCAGAAGAGCGATCGCCTGCTATAAAAAATTCTGTCAGTAGAGGGGTGCGATCGAAACTTTTAAGCGTTAAAAAAGTAAAGATTAAAAAATTGAGTTTCTTTAATTAGCAAAAAACAATGTTTTTTATCAATAAGCATTAGCAAAAAGAGTGAGTAAGCAGTATGCTTATTTAAAGAAAATCTTGAAAATTTTTTTTAGAAATATATGGGAAAAATAACCCATGTAAAATAAATAGGAAAAACTATTAAAAATACATTTAAAATGAAAAAAAATAATAAATAAATATTTATAAAAAATAGCAACAATGTATCGTAGTCAACCTTTAAAATAATCTATTGTCAGAAATTTCAAGGAAAACATCGGCAAAAATAAAACTTTGTAAGTTAAGTAAAAATAATTTCTGTAAATCTGCTAAGTTTTAGATGGAAATAAAAATAATGCTAGTCAAAGTTGCTAGCTAAAAATATCGGCGATGAAAATTCTCGTAGTAGCAAATGACGAGTTGACCGCTAAATCGCTGGATAGAATCCTCTCTAGCCAAAACTACACGGTTGAAACTGTTAATGACGGTCAGACAGCTTGGGAGTTAGTTGAGGTCTTTCCCTACGATTTACTCGTTCTCGATGCAACGCTTCCTCGCCTTGACGGAATAAGTCTGTGCAGGCAAATTCGTACTGGCGGCAAAACGCTACCAATTCTTATGTTAGCCAGAGCGGATAACAGTCAGAATGGAGTAGCCGGACTCGATGCGGGTGCGGACGACTATCTACTTAAACCCATCGACTCGCAAGAGTTATTAGCGCGCGTTAGAGCCTTGCTGCGTCGTGGAAGTGGCATTGCGTTACCCATCCTCAAATGGGGTGACTTAAGCCTCGATCCGAGTACCTATGAAGTAACTTATGGAGAGCGATCGCTCTCGCTTACGCCAAAAGAATACGCTATTTTAGAGCTTTTTTTGCGCAATCCCCGCCGCGTTTTTAGCTGTGGAGCCATTCTCGATCGTTTGTGGGAATTTGAAAAAATTCCTGGTGAAAACGCCGTGCGCACTCATGTTAAAGAGCTACGTTACAAACTCAAAGCTACAGGCGCTCCAGGCGACCTCATCGAGACAGTTTATGGCATTGGTTATCGCCTCAAAGAATTAGAAACAATCCCTTCTTTCCAGATAACAGAGGACGCAGGCGAGATTATTCAACAGCAGACGCTAGCAGCCGTAACCGAAATCTGGAAGCGATTTCAATCGAGAATTAACGAACAAATAGAAGTCTTAGAGCAAGCCACTCAAGCACTGCTACAAGAGTTTCCAGATCGGCAATTGAGAGAGAAAGCAGAACAAGAAGCTCATACCCTAGCAGGTGCGTTAGGAACCTTTGGCTTGACAAAAGGCTCTCAATTGGCTCGAAAAATCGAACAATTACTACAAGCCGATCGCTTTTGGGAAGATAAAAAAGTTATACAACTTGAAAAACTTGTTCGAGCTTTGCGCGATGAAATCGCTCGTGCGTCTGAAACTACGGTTTCCCAGACAACTATGGTACAAGACGAACGTTCGTTTTTGTTAATTGCAGATAGCGATCGCCAACTAGCAGAAAACATCTTTCAAGAAGCAGAAAGTTGGGGCATGGAAGCGGCGATCGCAACCAGCCTTTCTATTGCCAGAGAAATTGTTGAAAACCGGATGCCGAACGTGGTTTTGCTCGATCCATCTCTGTCCGATAGTTCAGAGGACAGTTTTAGGTTTATTACCGAGCTAACCCGTCAAATTCCCCGCATTCCCGTCTTGATTTTCTCATTTCAAGATAGCTTAAAGGAAAGGCTCGAAGTCGTGCGATCGGGCGGGTGCGCCTTCCTGCAAAAATCTATGCTTCCCGCTCAAGTCCTCAAAGCGATCGCGCAGGTATTACATCGAGGAGAACCCCCAGACGGTAAGGTAATGGTAGTTGACGACGATCCTAAAATTCGTGCCATTCTGCGAACCTTACTCGAACCGTGGGGACTTAAAGTAACAACCCTCGACAATCCTCGACGATTTTGGGAAACTTTAGAAGCAGTCGTTCCCAATTTACTGATTTTAGACATCAAAATGCCTTACATCAACGGCATCGAATTATGTCAAGTCATCCGCAATGATGCCCGTTGGGGAGGATTGCCCGTTATCGTACTAACGGCTCATACTAACCCTAAGATTGTCAATCAGGTATTCGCAGCGGGAGCCGATGACTTCGTAAGTAAGCCCGTTGTCGGGCCTGAATTAATCGCTCGCATTATCAATCGTTTAGAGAGGTTAAAACTACTGCAAAGATTAACCGAAACCGAACAGTTAGTCCCGCTTTAGGCGACTGGCGATCGGTGACTGGGATACTGGGATAATAGGAAATAACCCAATCACCAATCACCAATCCCCAATCCTAACTTTCTTTTGGTGGTATTTTGCGAATTTCTGAGTAAAATGCCATCTTACTAAAACCAGCAGTATTTTTAATCGAACTGGTTCGCAATCGCAAATTAGAACTAGCAAACCACAAACGTTCTTCTATATAAGTTTTTTCTTCTTCAACAATTAAAGTTAAAGCTTCATCGCTGCCCAAAACATAGCGACCTGAAAGAGGAGTTGTGGAAAGCGTTCCCGCCGTCTGTAAGATTTGACCAACTTGAGGATTTTCGCTATCTGGAACGACAACTACGATCGCGGAACCAATTTGCTTAGTTTTACCCCAGTCTACCGAATTATCCCATGAAGCTTTAGTTCCGCCTAGCGTTGCGCTGGGGTCGATGTTATGTTGCTCGCACAAAGCAACAACCTCTCGACTATCCGAGGGCAATCTTTCAATCGTAATTTCTGATTTGCTGTTTTCAACCTGGGTTTTATCGAGATGATAGCTGGTGCGCTGAGAAAACCATTTGCCCGCGCACATCTCAAGAAACTCTTCGATTTTCATGAACGATTTAAAAATGCTTACTTTGTTATGTTTGGATTAATTTATTTATTTTACTCCTCACGATCGCGCTAAAATTTCGGGATTAACTCGAACTCGTATTTCCTTGCAGTCGCTCAAGAGAAAGAAGGGCTGCTTGATTGACTTGAGGATGGCTATCTTTGGCTAAAAATTTCAAAGCAGAAATACTTTTTGGGGTATTTAAATTGCCTAATGATTCTGCTAAACGCTGGCGAATCAACCAATCCTCTGAGGAGGCAAAATCAAGAATGCGATCGACACTTTCTATCGCTTGAATTTCTCCTAAAGCTGCGATCGCAGCTTGCTGCAATACTGTTTCTTCACTGTTGAGAGCATCTAACAAAACTTCTTTTGCTCGTATATCTTTAAGATTTCCCAAGGAAACGGTCGCACTAAAACGCACTAACCATTGCGTATCTTCATAAAATGACCGAGTTAAGGGTTCGAGTGCCCGAATATCGGCTAAATAGCCGAGTGCGCCGGCTGCATCTGCGCGAATTCCGTAGTCATCGTCGGTTTCCATCAGCTTAACGAGAATATCGTAACATTCATCGGTTTGCTTGACTCCCAATGCAAATACTGCCATCGATCGCACGGGTAAAATCTCGTCGTAGAGGACTTTTTTGATTAGAGGTACTGCATCTTCAGCATTGACTTGTCGCAATGATGCCAAAGCTAGCAAGCGATCGCGAGAGTTAGGACTATCAAGTTGACTAGCAATTTCTTCTAAATTTGGCTGACTCATGAACCCTCAAATGTTCCAGCAAGATTTACACTGGATGTTACATATTGTATCAAATTGAACGAAAGGACAACCAACCGCAAAAATGATAAGTATTAATACGTAAAAACTGAAGATTGTAAATTCATATTGCGACTCCTTAGAAAAACCTTTAGAAATCGTCTAGAACAAAGATCTTAGATCTAATCTAGAGCATTAGATCGACATAGATTTGGGGTAAATGATGATGAATATAATGGACAGCCAACAAAAATTTCGGATGGTTTGCACGCTTACATTCGGGGACATATACGGTCAAATTATCGTGTGGTTGATTGTTATCTTCCTAACGCTAGCTAGTACGTTGGCTTTGTGGAGTAGCACTCGTCAAATCTACGCTTTAGCGACTGTAGGAATTGTTTTAGTCTTGTCTCTTCCTTTCTTATTATTTGCCTTTGTAACGACTCTGTTAAATCATATCGAGTTTGCACCCATAGAAGAGACTACTACCCGTATGTCTTTAAACCCAAAAAGTTCTAAATCCACTCAAAAAACAGCCGAAGCCGCAAGCTAAAATAGTTATCAGTGACCAGTAATCAGTAATCAGTTATAGCAGTTCTCTTTGTAGATGAGATTAAGTAACTCATTAACCTTAATGCAGGAGACACAATATTAGCTAGAACGAACTCTCAACTGTTCGCCCTCACTGATTACTGATAACTGATTTAAGCCCCCATTCCCGAATATTGCTGAAGTCCTCGCCGCCACAGCCAACGGTTGAGAAAGAAAAATAAAATTCCCCATCCTAATGCAATTAAGATTCCGCGTAGAAAATTAACAGGAAAACCAATTACTAGTGCAGCAGGGAAGTATAAGAAGTAGGGAAATGGTGTCCACAAAACAATTTCTCGCACGAGCGGCGGAAAAACCTCTAGCGGGGCAATCAATCCAGAAAGAAAGATATAAAATAAAAACCAAAACTGTTCGATCGCGCTAGCTCGTTCCGTCCAGAAAGCAAACATGGCAAAAGTGTACTGACTGACAAAACGCAGCGAAAATGCTACAACAGTTGCGATCGCCAAAAACAAGAATTCTTTCCAACTCGGTATCCAGAAGGCTTTTGGATAAAGCCAAAAAAAGAGAACTGTTAGCGCAATTGTCAAGGGGACGCGGGTCATTTTTTCAGCCAGGTGTCTAGCAATGTGATGCCATACTGGATCGAGTGGTTGTAGGAGTCGAAAAGACAATTGACCTTCTACGATTTCTCTTTCAAATTCCCAAATTACCCAAATCGTTGTAAATTGGCGAATGAGAAAAATACTAAAAAAGTAACGGGCAAAATCAACCGAACTGAACCCAAAATTGCCTCCTTGGGCGGCTTGAGTCCAAACTCCCATTAAAATAAGCGGTAAAGAATTTGATAGCGCCCATAAAAATATCTCGGCTCTATATTCGAGCATATGAGCGTAATATGTTGATAGTAAAGTTGTTGCTTTTTTCCAGGTCCACTTCATTTGACTTATATATCTTTTGAATGAAGGCAATTCGTACTACTGTATCGATTTTTGTTTGGAATATTCCAAGCTTGGCAATTTTATGGTTATTTAATTTATTGTATTTCGATCCTTTTTTGAAGCTTCGATCTTATCCCTTCACGCACCTCTCAACTATCCTTACAGTTTTGCGATCGCGATGTTTTTTTCGTTATGCTGTAGTGCGATCGCTTTATGGATTTTTAGAAAGCAAAAAAGCGATTTTAACCCTTTGATTATTTGTTTTGGGGTTTTTATTGGATTTTTAGCGAGTGTTTTAACGATAACACAAGTCAATACTTACAATCGCTCGATTGGTGCAGCCAGTCTTTTTGTATTGGGAACAACTTTATTATTAGTTTCGTTTTTTGTAATTCTTTTATTTTTTATTTTTTCTGCGCTTCAAAAATCTAAAGAAGAAATTTTCAAACTTGCAAAAGAAACCGGATTTCAATGTTCTATAGTATTATTAATTTATCTTTTTCCTTTTACACTTATTTTTATTGCAGCGATTTTCCTAGCTTGCCAATTTCCAATTCATAAGCCTTCTTCTTATTCTCGACGATTGCTTTATGGCAGTTCTTTAACAATAGCTTTTTTAATAATTTATTTAATGGTTATTCAAGGAAATTTTCCACCAGGAACGCTCGTTCCTAATAACCTTCGCTACGAATGGGGAATCAAAAATTTTCCTTATGATTATGAATCAGAAGGCGATCGCCTCAAAATTTGTGAGCTTATTACTAATAGTATTGGAGAAGTAAAAGCGACTGCTTTAGTAGAAGATAATAACGTTTTTCATGGAAGTTTTACTCCTGGCGATGGCTATTCGATGTTTACCTTAGAATTAATCGGTGAAAAAGGAACTGCGATCGCAAAAACCTGTTCGTCTTTGCGTTGTCCTCGCACGAAATTTATAAGTAAAATACGATCGCGATCGGGCACTCAAGAAATAGATATTTCTTCTTGTTTAAATTTGAATTTTGGTGAATTTTAAGGCTTTATATAAAACTAGAAATAAAAGTTTTAGATAATATTCAAGTTATATTTTAGTTATCTTTATTCTAGAGAATTCTGATAATCGCTACCAGATCCATAGTACCAAGTGTCTAACCATCGATGATAATAATATTTTGGGACAGAAGAGAAATTTTTTGTGAGTGGCTGTAGCGATTTTCCAAGAGGATATAAACCGCTATAAAGTGCTAGATTAAAATAATGAATGCTCCAATCTAATAAAGGAGTTAAACCAATTTGAGGCAGTATTGGTAAGACTAACTTAGGATTAACTAAAGGTAAGGTTTTAGCTAGGGCTGGAAATTGAATAACATCTTGAAGAAATGGCTTGAGAACATCATCACCTAATTTATCCATCACTTGGAAAACACCACTCATGAGGTTGTTTATTTGATTGGGGGAAACTTTTTTATCTATCCTGACACTCATGGTCTTCTGAAAAAGCCAAGTTACAGAAATATTGGGTTGATAAGGTTGCAATAGGGATAAAGATTTGCGATCTAAAAGATTATTTTGTAAGGCTTCTTCAATCCCAAAAGTTAGACGTTGTAAATGTCTTACCATTGCACCAAATCCACCAAAACTAACGGGAGATTGAGCGCCAGCACTATCGCCAACCGCTAGCATTCGATCCCACGGTAAATGAAGGGGACTTTTGGAATAAGAAGGAAAGAAACCAAACAGAAAACGCTCGAAGTTTAATTGGTTTAGTTCGACATTTTGATATTCGGGTAACAAACGCAAATACTCTTCCATGAAAAATTCTAAACTGAAGCGATCGCGATGAGTATCGACATAAGTAAATAAATAAGTCGTCCTTCCATCTCTCGCTGGAAATGCTTCCCAAAAATACTGACATTGATTGAGAATTGGCGTAAATGAAGCAATTAAATCGCCTGTTTCATTATTGGGATAACCTTTGGCACAACTACCAACAACCAAACAAACTCCGGTGGGTTTTTCTCCTTTTCTTGCTTGTTTGGCGATGGGAGAAAAATGACCCATTGCGTCGATGAGTAAACGAGTTTTTAAGCTATTTTCTCCCGCTTTAATTAATACTCCGTCGGGATAAACAGTTGCTGAGTTGAAAGGCATTTTTTCTAATAAAAGTCCACCAGCTTCTAAAAATTTTGATTTGAGTGTATCTAATAAAAATATAGGGTCAACGCCGATGTTGAGGACATCTTTTACCCAGACTTCATGACCTTGAAAAAAGCTAACGCGGGCGGGATTGTATTGTGTTGCGATCGCAGTTTCTAATTCTGACTCAGAAAGTAGTTCTAAGTCGATAAAAACTTGTAATTCTTGACGAGAAATATTCCATTCTTGATCTCTTCCTCGCAGGATTCCTCGTTCGATTAAAGCAACTCGCCAACCGCGTTTTTGCAATGCTGCACCCAAGAGAATTCCTAACGTACCGCCGCAAATAACAACATCCCAATCGGGATTTCCTAACGAGTCTCGACTCTCATCAATGACGCAAGGAATTGATACAGTATCGCTACGAAGTTCTTGCCATAATTTATCGACACTCCGCAACCGTCCGAGTACGTCGCCAGGAAGTTGAGAAAGAATTTGTTCTGTTAATGTCATCGATGTTTCTCTATGCCTGTTTTTATGTGCGATCGCTTATATCTTAACTTGTCAAGAAAAGTTCATATAAAGAATCCAACTTTAGAACGAAACTAAAAGATAACTTTTCACTCTTTATAATTGGAAGACACATACTGCTAGAAGCTTAGCTAGATAGAAGGAGTGTAAAAACACCGCCCATGATGATAGATAGAGACAAGTCCGGTAACAAAAATAACCAACCGGAAGCTAATTCGTCTCATCAACCAGATCCCAAACCGCCAAGAAAACCAAAATGGAGAGGGCGTTTTTGCGTTGGGGAGGAAGTCTTGTACTGGTTAGTCTCGGCGGCGGACTAATCTATGGATGGTTTTTTGTCCAAAATCAACTAACTCCGTTAATTGAAACCGAATTAATCGATCTTCTCAATCGTCCCGTAAAAATGGGAGCGCTGCAACGATTTTCCTTGACAGGAGTGCGTTTTGGTGAAACTAAAATTTTAGCAACTCCGACAGACCCCGCTAAAGTTTCCGTCGCTGCTGTAGAGGTAGGTTTTAACCCTTTTGTTTGGTTGACTTCAGGAGAACTGCAACTAGATGTTACTGCAATTCAACCCGATGTATATTTAGAGCAAGGAAAAAATAGAAGATGGTTGTTAACTAAGTTTGACTCGCCAGAAAAGAAGAAAAAGCGTTTCAAAGTTAGTTTAGAGACGCTACGATTGCAAGATGCAGATGTTATATTAAGGGCGCGATCGCAAACAGGCAATCTACAAACACCCGTTAAAGTATTAATCGACTCTGGAGAAGCAGATTTTTTCGATAAAGGAAAAATTATTGAGTTCGATTTATCTGGCGAACTTGCTAATAGCGGCGATTTACAAGTTTCAGGGACGGGAATTCTTAAAACAGAAGCGATTAATCTCGTCCTTCGGGGAAATGATATACAAGCAACCGATGTTGGCAATTTACTTCCCTTGCCTTTTGCTTTACAAGCTGGGACAATCGGTGCAAATTTAGAAGTTAGAATTAGACCTCAACAAATTACTCGCCTTCAGGGAATTGCTACTCTAGATACTGTAACGGCACGTTTGCCAACCTTAACGCAACCTTTCGCACAAAGCAACGGGGTATTACGCTTCCAAGAAACCGAAATCTACTTAGAAAACGTTACGTCTCGTTTCGGATCTATTCCTGCGATCGCGAATGGCATAATCGATTTACAAAAAGGCTACAATTTAAAAGCTAAAACAGAACCCATCCGGGTACAACAAGTTGTTGAATCATTAAAACTCAAAAAGCCACCCGTACCAATTGTAGGAGAACTTAAAGCCGATATTCGAGTAACGGGTTCTACTCCTCAACCCGGACAACCCTTAACATCGCCTGTCGTATCGGTTGATGCTATTACAACCAAAACAACCCGGATCGATCGCGTCGATTTTCGTCCGGGTAGCACTGCACAGTTACAATTAATTGGGTCTAATCTTTCTGTTACTCAATTTCAAGCAACCCCAACCGTTGGCGGGCAATTGACGGGAAAAGGGAAGATTAAAGTCGAAAGTCGAAAATCGAAGGTCGAAAGTAACGATAGTAGTGCGAGCATCTTGCTCGCGGATAGGACAAACAAAGTCGAAAGTCAGAATTCAGAATATAAATTTGATGTTAATGCAATAAATGTTCCTGCTGGTGCGATCGCGCGTCTCTATCAAACTACTCTACCGATTAATCCAGGATTAGTGTCGGGTCGGGCACAGTTTTTAGGAACCCTAGAAAATTCAGAACAACTTAAAGCAACGGGTGCAGCAAGTTTCAAACTTGGCGATGGAAGCGTCAACGCTAGTAACTTTCAATATGCTAACCGACGCTGGCAAGGAAATATACAAGCTTCTGGCGTTAATTTAACCAGTCTCAATCCTAAGTTACCTCAGCAAGTCCATCAGGGACGTTTGAATGGAATATTTAATGTTTCTGGAGGGATAGATTCGTTTGCGCCAGAATCTATTCGCGCTACGGGTTCGGCTAATGTTGCGATCGCAATGGTACAGTAACCGCTAATAATATAACTCTAGCAAACGGACGTTGGGTAACAACTGTAAAAGCACAAGGAATAGATAGCGATCGCATCTTACCTAACCTTCCCTCTCAGTTTACAGGAATCCTCAATGGAACCTTCGATTTAGCAGGTAGCACCCACACTTCTCTACAAAATATTCGAGGAAATGGAACCGCTAATTTAACCCTACCCCAAGGAAAAATAGAAGCAGAAAATATACAACTCGCCAATGGAGAATTTAAAGCAGTTGTAAGACCGAATGAAGTTGCTCTCAAACAGCTATACAAAGAAGGTAGAGGAACGTTAGATGGAAAACTCAATATTTTTGGGAATTTAGAAAAGCCCGCGCTTGCAGACGTTAGAGCTAGCGGAGAATTAACATTTAGTCAGGGGGTTGGGGCATTAGTTCGTCCCTTGACGACCGCAATCGACTGGAACGGTCAGAGATTAAATATTCGACAAGCGATCGCAACAGGAATTCAAGCGAGTGGATGGGCAGATATTGCACCCGAATTATTAGGAACCCCCAAAGCAATTAAGCAATTTGAATTACAAGTTGCAGCTTTGGAAGTCGATGTTAAAGCTTTTGCTATTCCTTTACCTGATAATATAGCCAAGGTTAGTTATTCAGGCAATTTAGATTTTGACGGGACTATTGCCGGAACGTTACAATCGCCTCGAATTGAAGGAGATTTAAATCTTGACAAATTGCAAGTTGCTAGTCTCGAATTCGATCGCACCCTTAAAGGAACCGTCAAAGGAATTCCAGAAAAAGGAATTAACATCGATCTTGCAGGGATACAAGACCGCATTCAACTAGCACTCGATCCTAAATACCAGCCTACTTCTTTTGATATTGAATTGGATCGGATGAATGTTAGCGGAATCCGCAAAAACGAGCAACTACAAATAAAAGCAGATAATATCCAGGTTGATTTATTTAAAAACATCGCTAAAGCTTCACAAATTACCTTACCAGAAGCTATACTTTCACAACCGCTTTCTGGGGAATTATCGGGTAACTTTGCATTTAATTTGCAAACATCAGAACTATCTGGCGAGGACGTTGCGATCGCCAATCCTCATTTAGGCACATTAAAGGGCGATCGTATCACTTCAAGCTTCCGCTATTTCAATAATAACTTAACGTTCAAAAATGCTCTATTTCAAAAGAATGACAGTCAGTATCTCCTCAATGGCAGCTTGATAAATATTCAAAGCAGTCCGCAACTAGAAGCTGAAATTGCCGTATCTAAAGGACAAATCCAAGACGTTCTCCAAACCCTACAAATCTTCGAGCTATCCGACCTTGCGCGCGGACTCAATCCCCCTATCTATGCAAAAGCAGCCGATTTGTATGAAGGCAGGAATCAGGACGCACCTGTAGGGGCGAACGGCCGTTCGCCCGTACCACAATCGGGAATTCAAAAGTCTCCCCACTCCCCCCGACTCCCCGTACAGACGCGATATATCGCGTCTCTACACCCCAAACACCTCTTTTCAACATCGGTACGCCGCAAGCGCCTATATTAGAACAACTGAGTCGTTTCTCAGAGATTGAAACACTACTAAGGATGCAGCGCAAAAAACGGCAAGAAGCCTCACCTTTGCCAGAATTAGCGGAATTACAAGGCACTTTCGACGGAAAACTAACGGTTAGTGCTGCTCCCAAAAGCGAAATTAAAGCTTCCTTTGATTTTCAAGGGAAAGCTTGGCAATGGCGAGATTATATTTTTAACCAAATCGATCTCAAAGGCGGTTTGCAAGATGGAATCGTAACTCTCGAACCTGTCAGGGTGCAATCGGGAGAAAGCTTGTTTGCATTCTCTGGTAGCGTAGGAGGAAAGATTCCTTCCGGTCGATTGCAATTAAATAATATTCCCCTAGAATTGCTCTCAGAATTTGTCGAAGTACCGCCAACGATCGCAATTGGTGGATTGCTCAACGGTAATGTAACCCTAGCAGGAAGCCGCGACAATCCACAAGCTAATGGAGAACTCGCGATCGCCAATGCTACGATTAATCAAACTGCACTTTCTACTACTCAAGGCAGTTTTACTTACGACAAAAGCCGTCTCGATTTCCAAGCCAGCAGCAAACTTAACCCTCAAGCTGAACCGATTGTTGTACAAGGCTCTATTCCTTATCAATTGCCATTTGCAACTGTCAAACCCGATAGCGATCGCTTGCAATTAAACTTACAAGTACAAAATGAAGGAATAGCATTATTAGATATTATCAGTCGAGATGCACTTTCTTGGATTGACGGACAAG
Source organism: Candidatus Altimarinota bacterium (assembly GCA_012031035.1). Lineage (GTDB taxonomy): Bacteria > Cyanobacteriota > Cyanobacteriia > Cyanobacteriales > Microcystaceae > Hydrococcus. The sequence continues at coordinate 35,385 of JAAUUT010000025.1, forward strand.
GAGAAATCGCGATCGATATTTCCGGTCGTTTCGACCAAAAGCAAGGTCGTCCCAACCAGCTACGGGCTGAAGGAATTGCAACCTTTAATAATGCAACCATCGGCGCACAAGTCCTTCCCAACGCGCCGCTAACCGAAGTCAACGGCAAAATCCTCTTTAATTTCGATCGCGTTGACGTAGAAAGCCTCACTGGAAAGTTTAGCGGCGGTAAAGTTGCAGTAGCAGGTAGCTTACCCCTCATCGAATCCAAACCGCAGAAAAACCCTCTGACTGTAACGCTAGACAATCTCGCACTCAATCTCAAAGGACTCTATCAAGGTGGCGTGCAAGGACAAGTCAAGATTGCCGGAAGTGCCCTAGAACCGATATCGGCGGTAGGCTGGCGCTAGCTAACGGTCGAGTGTTACTAGGAGAAGGAAACGGGACAGAAGGCGAATTAAACGATGGACTTGGTTTAAGTTCGACCGAATTTAACAACCTGCAAATTATGCTAGGCGAAAATATCCAACTCGTGCGACCTCCTATTTTAAATTTCTTAGCAACGGGAAGCTTAACGTTAAATGGAAACCTCTATCAGCCTCGTCCGCAAGGAAAAATTACGCTCCACAACGGTCAAGTTAATCTTTTTGCCTCTCAGTTGCGCTTGGATACGGGAGAAGAAAACACCGCGCAGTTTTCGGCCAAGCGAGGCTTAGATCCTTACCTAAAGCTACAACTGAGGACTTCAGCCACCGAAACGACTCGCGATGCAGTTCGCACCAATACGTCTTCTTCGGAAATTGCCGATCCCCTGACGGCTAACTTGGATAGCTTTCAAACCGTTCGCATTCGCGCCAGAATCGAAGGATACGCCAGCCAATTGACCAATAGCATCGAACTAACCAGCATTCCTCCACGCAGTCAGCGAGAAATTATTACCCTTTTAGGCGGCGGTTTTGTCAATACGTTAGGTCGCGGCGATACAACATTAGGGTTAGCAAACTTGGCAGGTTCGGCCGTATTTGGTAGCGTACAAGGCGAAATTAGCGATCGCCTGGGATTAAGCGAGTTTCGTATCTTTTCAACGCCTTTAATTAACGATCGCGATCGTACTTCTAACAGTGGAATTGGGATAGCGGCCGAAGCTGGAATAGACATAACTGAAGATGTCTCTTTTTCCGTCTTGAAAATTTTAAATACAGATCGACTGCCCCAGTTTGGTTTGGATTATCGCATTAATAACAATACGGTTATCCGAGGTTCTAGTAATTTCTCAGATGATAGCAGAGTTACGATCGAATACGAACAGCGCTTTTAATTTGTTAAAAAAGATACAATAAATTTATATGTTTCCCTAGCTTATTGCTGCGATCGCTGAAAAATTAGGCGTACATAAGAGCTTGTTTCTGCAAAGGAGAGTGTCAAATGGGGACTATTAATCTTAACGCAGGCGATCTGACGCTTAGGGATACTGGGTTAAGGGTTCGAGATGGAGCAAAGATTTCTACGGAAAACCCTAACGATGGAGGACATATTACTATTGATACAGGAAACCTTATTATAGGCGCTCCTGGCGTAATAATCGCTTCTCCAGGTACAGGAAACTATGGAGGAGATATTACTATTGATACGGGAAACCTTATACTTATAGGCGCTCCTGGCAGAATAATCGCTTCTCCAGGTACAGGAAACTATGGAGGAAATATTACTATTGATCCGGGAAACCCTATAGTTATAGACGCTCCTGGTGGTATCATAATCGAGCCTCCAAATGATTCTCCAGGTACGGGGAACGATGGGGCAGGAGGAACTATTAGTATTAATACGGAGGGAGATTTTATCATCGCACGAGCCAATATCTTGGGTACGGCAGAAAACGATCGCCTAGTCGGTTCTCCCGCTAAAGATGTAATAATAGCGTTGGCAGGCAATGACACATTATTCGGTCTAGCCGATAATGATAGTCTCTTTGGCGGTCTGGGTAACGATCTGCTCTATGGAGGTCTTGGCGAGGACGACCTCTTTGGCGGTGCGGGTAATGACACATTACTCGGTTTGGCAAGCGAAGACGATCTTTTTGGCGGTGCGGGTAATGACATTCTCAATGGAGGTTTGGGGGATGACGACCTCTTTGGGGAAAGTGGCAATGACCGAATGGCGGGAAGTGATGGCAATGACGACCTTTTTGGCGGCCCTGGTAACGATATTTTAGTTGGCGGGACGGGCAATGACGAGTTATTTAGCGGAAGAGGTAGAGATACTTTAGTTGGCGGTGCAGGACAAGACGAATTTATCTTTTTGAGGACAACTGGGGGCGATCGCATTCAAGATTTTGTCCCTACTCAAGATGAAATCGAATTAGATCGAGTCACGTTTGGTCTTAACAGCCTTATAGGCGATGGTTTCAGCGTCCAGGGAGAGTTTGCCATTGTTAACACCAATCTTGCTGCTGCTAATAGTGTCGCCAGGATTGTTTACAACCAAGCGAGCGGAGCCTTATTTTACAATGCTAATCAGAGTGTGGCAGGATTTGGTCAAACTGGAGAGCTATTGGCAATTTTGACGGGTGCGCCTCGTCTAAGTCGAGGAGATTTTGAGATTATTTCTGGAATATCAGAGATTCTTGCTTGAAATTAATAGACCTTTACTAGTTTCTTATTTTAATGACTCAGAAAGATAGTCAGCCGTAGATTCGACCAAGGGAATAGCATTTTCATAAAGCATTCGCGTCGGACCAATAATTCCTACACTTCCTACGGGAAGATCTCCTTGTCGATAAACAGCAGAAATTAAGGTACAAGAACGCATCGGTTCTAAGGGATTTTCTGAGCCAATTTTGATGCTAACTCGCTTGCTGAAAGTTTCTGGTTCGGGAAGTTCAAAAATAATCGGTAGCAACCGATCCTGTTCTTCTTCTAACAAATGTAATAACATTTGTACTTGTTGCAATTGCGAGAATTCTGGCTGACGAAGCACTTCCGAAACGCCATGAATCATAATAGGTGAAGACAAAGAATTTTGAGCGCGACGGCTTAATTCTTTTAATAAAATTTTCATAAAATCGGCGTAGCGAGCAAATTCGCGATCGATTTCTTGCCAATTTAGAGCGCTTAGTTCTGAGAGCGATCGCCCGCGTAATTTACTATTAAGAAAGTTAGTTAAAATTTGCAACTCTTGAGGGATTTCTTCTTCGTCTTCTTGTCCTTTTTCCGATGCCAAACCAGGTGCGTCCATTAAAACCGATTGCGTTTGATAACTATCAGTTACTATAATCAGCATAATTTGTGTGGAAGAGACTGGTACGATCTGTAAATGACGCAAGCAATTAGCAGAAGTTTGCGGCATCGTAATTAAGGCAATATATCCGCTTAAATTAGCTAAAATTTGCGTAGCTCGTTGTACGAGTGCTTCAAAACTCCACGATTCCCACTTTAACTGGTTAATAAAAACTTGTTCGATTTTTTGTCCAATTTTTTCATCGGGGTTCAACAAGCGATCGACATAGGTTCGATATCCCCAATCGGAAGGAATGCGTCCGGCTGAAGTATGGGGTTGATACAACAAACCAGCTTTTTCTAATCGTCCTAAAGCATTACGGATGGTTGCCGAACTCAGACTAAAATTGTACTCTTCAAGAAGCGTTTTGGAGCCGACGGGTTCTGCTGTCGCAATATAGTGTTGAATCGTTGCTTTAAGGATATTTTGATGGCGCTCTGTTAAATCAGGTCGAACAGGCATAGATGATAAGGAACAAAAATAAAAATTTTTAACAAAAAATTAATGAATGGAGTTTGTGTCAGTATAACTGTTGTGGACTAAAAATGGAGGATACTACGGGCAGAATTCTGTTGGGCGATCGCATCCGAAAGCTAATAGCGAGGAATACTGGGATCGACGAGAAGCGAATAAGCATCGATTCCTCCCACAATGTTTTTAACATTAGTAAAACCATTTTGCTGTAACCATTGGCACATCTGCGCGGAACGAATGCCATGATGACACATGACTACGGTTTCGACTTCGGGATCGAAATTCATTGCGATTTGCCCCGACCATTGTTCAAATTGAGAGAGGGGTAATACCTCAAATCCTTCAATATAGGCAATTTCGACTTCATGAGGTTCTCTGACATCGATTTGTTGCAAAGGAGATTCGCGATCGCTAAAACGGACGGCTAATTCTTCGACGCTAATTTGAGCGATAGGTTGAGTCATAATTGTTTGAAAAGATTAATAGCCTTAACTATGATGATAAGGAAAAGGAAATAGAAAAGGGTGAATAGTTAAGTTTGAGGGTTGTTCCTCAATTATAGTTAGGAGGCTGGATCGATACCAGTAGACAGTGAGGACGCAAAATGAGGAATTTTCTGCTTATTGTCTGTCTCTCAGAAATTACTGTTGCTTCTTGTACTGTTGCAGTTGAAAAGCGATCGGCACTACCACCATCTGTCACAGTAACTTGTCAGACAATTAAAACTACTACAGTTGTTGACAGCAGCCAGTTTGTTGGTTCTTTACAAGCTAAAGAGCAAGCAACTGTCTTCGCAAAAAATGAGGGATCTATCGCTCAGATTTTAGTTAATCCTGGAGAAAATGTTACTGCTGGTACTTCTATTTTTTTACTAGATACTGGCAGTAAAATTAAAGCACCTATTTCAGGAACAATTAATGAGATTTCGGTCAATCGAGGAGAATTTATTACTAAGGGTCAAGCGTTAACTGAGATTATTAATAACCAAACTCTAGACCTCAAAATCAATATTCCACCTGAACTTTCATCCAAATTAAAAACTGGGCTTCCTGTAGAAATTATCGACTCACTAGGAAAGTTTAGTATAAAGAGTTCAATTAACTTTATCTCTCCCAAAGTCGAAGTCAATCAAAATGGACAATATATCCTAGCTAAAGCTACTATCCGCAATGACGGAAGCCTCCGAAACAATCAGTATGTTCAAGCTAGAGTTATTTGGGAGCAAAAACCTGGAGTTTTAATTCCCGCCACATCAGTAGCACGTATTGGCGGACAGAGTTATATTTTTGTAGTTGAACAACAAAAAGGAGAAAGCGGAGAAACTATTTTGGTTGCCAAACAAAAAGCCGTCACGCTAGGCAATATTCAAGGACAACAATACCAAGTAATTTCTGGTTTAAAAGCAGGAGAAAAAGTTGTGGTATCGGAACTTCTTCATCTCTCTGATGGCTCTTATATACAGTGTCTCGGTGACGAAACGAAGTATTAAAAAGAGTAAAGTTGCGAGGCAATATATTTATTATCTTTAGCCTCTATTTAAAACGTTTTACTTCATCAGTTTATTGATGTTGGGTTGAAGTAACGAAACCCAACCTACTACCGCGTTTACCTTAATTTGTTGGGTTCAGCAAATCCAGAAAGCTTTTATTTAAAGTTTTTTGGCGATCGCTGAACCCAGTATTTTAGAATAGACGTGCTACTACTAGCGTGTCTTTTTAATATTAATAACTAAAGCGATCGCACCCTCTCATAATTTTTTAATTATCGATTAATTCTGTTGCAGAGATGTCTGTTTTCCTTCTCAACTTGAGAATTATGTTGGAGATAATTTTGCGCCCAATCGCAACTATGCTTCAATAGATTCAAACTAAGAATATTTTTTAAATTCCAGATAGTTACTTTTTTATTTTCGCCCACCGAGACAATTTGGGTATTATCTGAGCTAAAAGCTACATCCCAAACCGAACCGCCATCATTATTGAGAGTAGTTAGTAAAGTACCGTTAAGCTTCCACAGTTTAATCGTGCCATCTTCACTTCCAGACGCGATCGCGTTTCCATTATGACTAATCGCAACGGTTCGTATTGTATCTCGATGATCTTTGAGAGTTTTCAATAAAGTGCCATCGCTTCGCCAAATTTTGACGGTATTATCCTCGCTAGCAGAAGCGATCCAATTACCATCGAGACTAATAGCAACTCCATACACTGGGGCGCTATGTTCTCTCAAAGTTATTAGTAGTGTGCCATCTTTGCGCCACAGTTTCACTGTATTGTCTCGACTTCCTGAAACGATTAGTGTATTGTCAGCACTAATCGCAACTGCCCTAACGCCTGCCGTGTGTCCTTTGAGAGTGTTTAGTAAAGTACCGTCTCTTTTCCATAGTTTAACTGTCTTATCCTCGCTAGCTGAGATAATGAGTTGACCGTCATTACTAAGGGCAACCGCCTTGACTGCTGCTGTATGTCCTTTGAAAGTGTCTAGTAAAGTGCCATCTCTTTTCCATAGTTTGACTGTCTTATCCTCGCTAGCAGAAGCAATTAGCGTCCCATCGCGGCCAATAGCGACGGCGTTAACTCCTCCTGTATGTCCGTTGAGAGTGGTTAGTAAAGTGCCATCTCGCCTCCAAAATTTGATAGTCCGATCTGCACTTCCCGAAGCAATTATTTGGTTATCGCCGCTAATCGCAACTGATACAACCCTTCCATTATGTCCTTCAAAAGTGGTTAGCAAAGTTCCATCTCTTTTCCATAGTTTAACGGTACGATCTGCACTTCCCGAAGCAACAATCTTTCCATCGGGACTAATGGCAATTCCATAAACGCGATCGCGATGTCCTGAAAACGGTTGCGTTCGATCGCCTGATAAGATGCTTTCTGTAAGATTTGTTTGACTTCTATTGCAAGATTTGAGTCTACTTTTCTTAAGTTTTGTAGTTGTCGCGCTGCCTTAATTGCAGCTACCAACGCATCTAAGCTTTGATTTGAGGCAAATAATGCTTCGCTGGACTCAGTGACAGCTTTAAGTTCGCTAACGAGTGCTTTGCGATAATTAAACAAAGCAATTAATCCCAAGCCAGTCATAATAAATAAGGCGGTAGTCACAGCTAGTAACAATAGCCTTTGCATATTGGCAATCTTTTTTTCTTGAAAGAGTAAAGCTTCTACTTGCTTGGTTCGTTCCGCTAAAAACGTCTTTTCTTGTTCTTCTTTTTCTAACCTTTCGCTAGCATTTAAGAACTGGTAATCTTGTTCGGTTAGTTTATGAGAACTTACCCAAATTTGAGCATCTTTAAGTGCTTGTCCCCTCAATAAACGCGATTCATCTCGACAATCGGAAGCTAGCCATGCAGCGATCGCTTGACTGTATGGACGCAAATATGCTAGTTGCTTCTCAATCCAATTTTGGTTAAAAACTGCTCTATAAATGGGATTATAAACGGTTAATTTTCCCTGTCTTTCAATTGCTAACCCACTCAATCTTAGTCCGATGGAAAAGTAACTGCGATCGGCATTAATTTCTTCTTGTTGATAGATTTGTTGATAAAGTCCTAATAAGCTACCAACATCGCGTTCGTTAGCTAAGATGCGCTCGCGAATTGTTTTAAGATGTTCTGGTTCGTCTTGAGATTCCCAATTCTCGATGACATAAGTTTGTATTAATTGTTTAACATTTGGGCGATCGCTTTCTGCATGACGAACAACTAAATAACACAACTTTTGAGTTAGAAATGGCTGTCCTTGAGTCCATTCCCATAACTGTGCGAAAACTTTTTCTGGTTCGGCTACTATTCCTTGTAAACCCTTCGCTAGCGGTAAAGCTTCTGTTAAAGTAAATCCCGTTAATTCGATGCCTCGACCAATATTAAAGGGAGTTCTTTTTTTATCTTCAATTAAAGTTGATGGCGATGCGACTCCTAACAAACAAAAAGTCAGGCGATCGTAGGCAGGATTATCGACTCGGCGATTGCAGCAAGCGCGGATAAAAGCAAAAAAGTCATCAGTAGAAAAATTTAAGCTCAGAACGCTATCAATTTCATCGATAAATATAACAATATTTTCTGTTCTTTGAACTAATAAAACCGATTCAATAAACTTACGCAAACGTCCCAAAGGAGACAATAATTCTTGAGAATGCCACCAATCTTCTAAATCGATATCTAAATCGAAATCTTCTGTGAGACTATCGAGAATGCCAAAATACCATTGATGGGGAGTCGTTAATTGAATTTCATCCAGGGAAATATCGATCGCCGCACAAATAAATCCTTCCGCTTGCAAGCGATTCATTACTCGCACTCGCAAACTAGATTTTCCCGTTTTGCGAGAGTTGAATACATAACAAAATTGTTTGGCTTTTAATCTTTCATAAAGTTCGTCATCTGCTTGTCTTTTAATATAGGTAGGGTTGTTTTCTGGCAGAGTTCCTTCAAATGTATACATAATTTAGAAGGTGAAACTAAGAACAAATATTTTGTTTTTAATTGCTAGCGATCGCATTCTCGATTGACTTAAATGAGGGTGACAAATCTATTCGTATATTTTTCCACAGTAGAGAAACGTTGCAAAACTTTTCCAAGAAAGTTCTTCTGGCAATCCCTGGGTTTGCCCCATTTCAGTAGCTTCAGCACAAGCTAATGCCGATTCTAAGAAAGATTCGATCGTTTCATTTTCCCATTTATTAGTATTTAAAAAGTAAGAACTGTTTGGGTCTATTCTTTCCTTTGTCACTTCATTTTCTCGATCGGCTATTAATGCCCTTACAAAGTCGAAAAAAGATTCGCGATCGCTAACCATCTTTAGCTTGGCATCTAGTTCTGTCATGCCTTCATATTCTTCGATATTAACAGGTTCGTCGCTTGACATTTAGAACTCTCCGCAAGGATTTCAAACATTAGCTTTAATAAGTTTAAGCACGAAGCACTACATATTATTACAAATTACACAGCCTTCCTCATGAAGATAAATATTGTGGAGCGAGCATTTTTTATGCTTGGCAGGTTTAGGAAGTGTTTTACTCCAAAAATTATTCGTACTAATAAATTCTTTGCTAAAATCTTCAATTAGATCTTTAAATTTCTCAAGCGAACACAAGACCATTTCTTCACGGGGTTCATAGTCCAACAGATTCCAGTATTGTTTGGCTTTTGCTGAATCTACTACCCGCAATAAAAATCTTTTTTCTGCTTCAAAATTCTCTGTTGACCAAGGTAATTCGCTAAGATCGAAGCCAACCATGCCGCGACCCATGATAGCCTGGTCGTGACAAGCAACCCAAATCGCGAAATCAATTTCTGCATCTGTTTTGGCTAAATATGAAGCACTGAGGGACAATACCTCGATTAGTACAGCAGTCAATCCATTACTCATTGCTAACATTTTATCCAAACGCTCTTTTTGACTATAATTCTTGTCATTTGTTATGTTGTTGCCCATTACCACCTCTAAGTACGAGTCTTTCAACAAAACTGTTGTAATCGCTGAAAATCGGCTTCACCTTCCTTCAAATACCCAAGTTATCTATATTATCGGGACTTAGACAAAAAACATCTAAAAAAAAGCCTCAAACCTATGCAGGACTTTAGTTTCACTTCAAAGCCTCCAAAATGGCTGAAACCTAGATATATCAGGAAAATCGATAAATCGACGTAAAAGCATTGCTATATATGGGTTTGAGGTTTTTTTAAACCAGGAACTGTCTAAGTCCCGTTATTCATTTCTTTTAGCCGTTCGTCTTCGAGTTCTTCTAAAATTAGGATTGCAATCGCATCTTGCTTATCAGCAGGCAAAGTTTTTAATTGAGCATCGCTTGTTCGAGTAATTCAGTCATATAAGTCATATTTTATATAGCTTTTCAAAATGGAAAAGTCATAATCCGCTTTGCTTCTGCGCTTGAGCCGCTTTCAATTTTTGATATAGCAAAGGATTTTTTTCTTTACAAGACTGTTGTAGTCGCTCAAACTCTGCTTCACCTTCCTTTAAATATGTATCAACAAGCTCTCGATTAGCAAGATAGAAAGCGATCGCGCCATACACTTGTTCTAGTGAAAGCAGTGGAAAATTTTGAGCAATACTTTCAGGTGATTCTCCATTTAAGAAGGAATAAACAATTGAATCGAGGGAAATGCGGGTTCCTTCAATCCAATATCCTGTGTCTCGTTGCTCAATGTATGGCTTGGCAAGGATAGGAGTTAATGTCATAAAAAATGAGCTAAAGTATTATTTAAATTTTACAGCGACCGATTATTGCTCTGCCACTTTAACATAGGCTATCTATTTATTAATTTCTTCTAAATGAACCGAAAAATACTGACGGTACAAATTACATCTGGGATAATATTTATCTCCATCGAGATTGACTAATCCCATGCTTTGTAATTTGAATCCACATTCGGAAGATAGAGATATTGGCTGTTTAGATATGACTACTTCCAAAAAAGCTTTTGCTAACGATCGCGCCTGTTGTAAAGTCCATAATAACTGGCGCAAGTAATTGCTAAAAGGACTAGAATCCGTACAAGAAATTTGTAGAAATTCTTGCCAACTAACTTGCCGATCGCGTAAATAATCAAAGGCTTGTCTAACTAAATAAGGATGTCCCCCAATTAAATTCATTAATTCTTCAATTTGCACATCTGTTAAATCTAATTGATAGCGTCGAGCTAAATCTTGTAATTGTTGCAAGCTAAATTCGGGTAAAAGAAATACTTTCCCCACTCCTGCTAAAGGCGAACTGTTAATATTTAAAGAACTATAAACATCTGTAGAATGTGCTACAACTAATCGAAGTTGTTGCCAAATTCCACCTCGGCGATCGCTTTGTCTAGCGCGATCGTACCAACCTCGCAACAAACGACAAAAATCTAGTGCAATAGTTTCATGTTCAAAAACGCGATCCACTCGGTTTAAAGCTAATATTAATGGGCTAGTTCTTTCTGTTAAAAGATACTTCTCAAAATACTTAGTTGTATTTCTGTTAGACCCTAAATTTTCACTCCAATAATCCTCCAAGCAATCGGGTAAATCTAATAATTGAGATATTCCAGCACAAAAACTTTGGGAAAATTGGCTATAACTAGTAAATATTTCACTATCTTCTAATCCAAAATTAAAATGTAAGGTTTGATAGCCTTTACTTCTTAGTTGAGCAAGAACGCGATCGAGCAATAATGTTTTACCCATTTGCGGAGGTGCTTTGATGCGAACAAATGCTCCAGGTTGCAAAAGTGCCTGATAACATTCTAATTCAATCGGTAAAAGCTCTACATAAAAAGGAGATTCTAACGGTTTTGGCGCGAGATTATTTAACCAAAGAAGATGCTGAGTTTCTTTCAGCCAAACTCGCAATTTTTCAAATTTTCCTGCTCCTCTAATGCCTTGAGTAAGATTTGGGCAACCATTACTCGAAATAGCAAATTGTTTGTAAACGTCAGTCATTTGCTTTTTGTAGCTTTCGAGGCTTGCAGCTTGAGCGAGTTGCCAAACTTCTTCATCATTTTTATGCCAATTTTCGTAAGCAAATCTAATCGAAAATACTTCTCTATATCTTCCCTTTAACTCGAAGGAATTAGCCATATCTTCGAGAAATTTATCCCAGTGTTCTGGTTTCATCGATCTCAGCTATGCCTTTTTTAGTGCAGTTTAATTAATTTTGAACTTTAAATCGATAGTTGAAGTCAAAAACTTTATTAAATTTTACTTTTTCCATTTCTTTTCCATTTTTTTCTTTTTTTTAAATAAAACAGTCGATATTTTTATTAAAAATTTCTATTTTTTTGGGGACTGACATTACCCCAAACAATCTTATAGAGTTATTTTGAGAAAACAAAAACACGAATCAAATCGTGTGATTTTGATTAAAGAGGGATAAAAACTATGACAACAATACCTCTCAAACTCAAACAGAATATTGGAGTTACAGTCAGTGCGATCGCGCTATCGATCTCGTTATTTATCAACAAATGAATTCCCCTTTTGACCCAATCAATCGAGGGTTTATTATCATCGCACTCGTTGGTTTGACGATTCTTATCTTAGCCGTATTTACGGCAGCCGCCCCCGATTGGCTCGAAGACGAACGACAGAATAGACTGCTTGTTTTAGCATTCCCTTAGTAAGCCCTCTATTAAACTTTTTTGGAGTTGGGGAAGTTCCGATTTTATTTTGGTTGGGGATTTATCCTTTTGCGATCGGAACGATAGGTTGGGGAGTTAATCTTTTTTGGTATTGGTATTTTGGCGCTTATCCTACATCCTCGCTAGGTTGGTTGATCGTCCGCCTTTCTGGTCTTATCGTCGCTAGGATTTTGATTTTCATTGCCGGACGATTCAGAGGGTTGCTACGCACCCATACGGTGGCACAGGAAATGATTCCCGAACGTTTCATAGGCATGAAAGGGGATATTTTAGCCATCTTAGGAAATGGAACGAGCGAAGTTGCCGTTTATGACAGCGTTGGTAAATGCCTCGTGCAAATTTATTGCATTCTCTGGGAAAATGCCACCGATCGCATTTTGAAGGTTGGCGATCTCGTTTACATTGTGGACTTAATTGCTCCCCGTCGCTACTCAATTGTTAAGTGTGATAGTGAAGATTTCCTGCGTGCGATCGCTATTTTGCCACCTCCTCGCGATCCTCAATAGAATTACGAATTCAACCTATTTAAGAATTAAAAAAAGTTTTTGCTAACTCATTAATGGAGCCGAGTTATTATGAATCCTCAATTTTCACTCAGCTTATTAAATTTTCTACCCGAACAATCAATTCAACAAGACGCGATCGCGATGAGTGCGAATCCCATCCAAAACCAGCCAGTTTTAGGACAAACTAATACCAATAACGACTTAAGCTGGTTAATTCCAGCAGGAATTATTACAGGTAGCTTACTAACACTTATCATTGCCGTTTATATCCTGTTTTCTAAATTTTATCGAGTATGTAACACCAATGAAGCTTTCGTAATTTCCGGGCCAACCCGCGATAAGCAAGTTGTTACTCGCGCCACCTTATTTTTTCCTGGGTTTGAGACGATTACCGTTGTTTCTCTCAACCAAGTAACCGTATCGGTAGTGCGCGGGAATACGGTTGAAAAACCACTGCGAACAAAAGATTTTCTCAAAGCCGTCTTTAATGGCAGTCTGCAAGTGCGCGTCAATCCCGATCGCGAGAGCATCTGTAATGCAGCTATGTTACTTGGGGCTGGTAAAAAAGGGGAAAAAGAGATTTTAGTGGGAGAAGAAGAAATTAAAAAGCGCGTTAACGACATATTGGAAGGTCATTTACGAGATGCGGCTTCCCAAGCTAGTCTTGGCGAACTGCAAGGAAGCGTAGAAAACGTCACTAACAATCTCAAGTCGAAAGTCGAACCCGATTTGGCGCGTTATGGGTTGCAACTTTTAAACATTGCCATCACCAATATCGATGAGTTAAACCACTACAACCCAGAAAATTATCTCGATATTCAAGCTGTTGTCACTCGCGAATCAATCGTTCAACAAAACAAGAAAGAACTCGAAAAAGTTCAAGAAGAAACTAAAAGCGAAATTGCCAAAATGAAGCTATTAGAAACCCAAAAACAATTGGCTGCCGAACGAGAACTCAAACAAAAACAATTAGAAAACACTCTTCAAATCGAACGCATGACCTCAGAACAAGAACGAGAAGTACTGGAAGTAAAACAAACAGAAAGGGCAAAACAAGAACTGCTCAAAGTTTTAAAAGAACAGGAAATCCAAGAGGGTTATATCTATTCTCAACAACAACTAAAAGAGAGAGAAATTCAACAACAACAAGCAATTCAAGAAGTAGAAATTGCTAAAGGAATTGCCATCAATCAAAAGAATCAAGAACTTAGAGAAAGAGAAATTCAACAGCAACAAGCGATTCAAGAAGCGGAGATTGCCAAAGGAATTGCTATCAATCAAAAGAATCAAAAACTAGCAGATGCTGAAAAATCCTTAATTGAGTCGCAAAAAGCCGTCTCTCTAGCAGAAACTGATAAAGAAACGGCAATTAAAACCGCTCAAGAAGAACGATTAAAAGAACTAGCAAAAATTAAAGCCCAACAACAGAAAGAAACCGCTCTCATTGCCAAACAAGGACAGCTAGAACAAGAACGCCTCGAAGCCGAAAACAACAAAACAATGGCTATTCAAGAGGCTGAGGCGATTACCACCAAGGCGGCTGCCATACTCGAAAAAGCCCTCAAAGAAGCAGAAGGCGAAAAAGCCCTCATTGCCGCTCAAAATACTTTATCGCTCAAAGCCTTGACTATTCAACTAGCCGACCAACATATGGAAGCTCTGATTGCTAGTCTACCCCAAGTGATGAAGGCATTGGCTCCACAGCCAGGAGTGTTGGGGACTAATCCTATTATTCTCGCGGGAGGACAAGGAGATGATAATGGCGATCCTACGAAAATTTTATTAGCGACTAGTGGGTTAACTCTGTTGACTAAACTGTTACAAAATCCGATGGTAACTCAATTAGGAAAACAGTTAGCGCAAGGATTTAATGATGCGCAAGTTTCTCCTACCATGTCGGTTGACTCCGCCCAGCCGAATCCGTTAACTGCGAAAAAAGGTGCTACGGCTAAGACTTCCGATCCTTGGAAATTTGTTTCGACGGAAGAATCCAGCCAAAAAGATAGCTGATGTGCAAGCGAAGGGTCGCGATCGCAACTCTTCAAGGAGATAAAATTATGACAACAATACCTCTAAAACTCAAACAGAATATTGGAGTTACACTCAGTGCAATCGCGCTATTGTCTCCAATACCTTGCTATGCTTTAACAGTGCAAGAAGTCCCCAACCCCAGACAAACAATGGTGGATGGGTTACGGATTCAGCTAATATTCTCAGCGATCGCACAGAAAATCGACTTAACCAAATAATTTCTCAATTAGAAAGCGAAAATGGTACAGAAATCGCTGTAGTAACCGTACCACAAACATCTCCATCGCGATCGCCAAAAGAATTTGCGACTGAGTTATTTAACTATTGGGGAATCGGCAAAAGCGATCGCGATAATGGAATATTATTATTAATTTCCGTTGGCGATCGACGAACAGAAATTGAAACGGGTTATGGCATAGAATCAATCTTACCCGATGCTAAAGTCGGTAATATTATCGATACTCAAATTACTCCTTACTTTAAGCAAAAGAACTTTGATAAAGGAACATTGGCGGGAACTCAAGCATTAATAGATGCTGTAGAAGCTTCTGAAAATCACGAATTAAAGAAAATAAGAATTTCAAGCGATTCCCTACAAGATCGCAATATACCAACTGAAAATAGCGGCAACTTAACAAGTTTGATAATTTTAATATTATCGCCCGCGTTAGTTATTTATTTACTACTTCGTTTGTGCAGAGTTTATGTTCGTCCAGAAGAAGTACGAAAACGCATTAAAGGTAATGGTGGTTGTCCTGTCTTTTGTGCGACGTGCAAACAAAAGATGGAAAGAATTTATAAACATCAAGTCGATAAAGAACTGAGTAAACCAGAAAAAATTGCTCAGAAAATTGGAAGTGTTAAATTTGAAGGCTGGAAATGTCCTAAATGCAGTCATCATCCCGTCATAATCGGCTATACTCCCTTTTTCTCTCAATTCAGAACTTGCCACAACTGCCATGAATTAACGGTGACTCATATCGAAAAAATGCTCAAGTACCCAACCCGTTATGGTTATGGAAAACGTCTGGTGACAGATAAATGTCATTGTTGCGGTTACTATCAAGAAAAACAGGTAACTATTCCTTGTTTACCGTCTCCGCCTCCTTCGCGCAGTAGTGATAATAATACCTGGATTTCTAGTAATTGGAATAGTAACAGTAATTTAAGTAGTAGTAGTAGCTATTACGATAGCAGCAGTGGTAGTAGTTACAGTGGTAGCAGTGGCGGCGATTTTGGTGGTGGAAGCAGTGGCGGTGGCGGTGCTGGTGGTAGGTGGTAATAACAATTATGTATTCTCGATTTGTCACAATTCTCAAATTTCTTCAATTACTTGGTTATGTTGGTTCGCTGATTTTTGCGATCGCAATTTCAATGTCTCAGGTCAGTATTATCTATAGTGGAGTTTACTTTTAGGTGTTGCTGTATTTTTATGTTTCTGGATCTACATAACAACTCAAACACCAATTGCGATCGTTGACATTCTCAATCGAATTGAAATCAACACTAGAAATCTAAGACGCGATTAGTTATATCGAACTCAGAGGATTATAAAGATGAAATATTCCT
Source organism: Candidatus Altimarinota bacterium (assembly GCA_012031035.1). GTDB lineage: Bacteria > Cyanobacteriota > Cyanobacteriia > Cyanobacteriales > Microcystaceae > Hydrococcus. The sequence continues at coordinate 51,354 of JAAUUT010000025.1, forward strand.
ATTCAGAAATTCGCATCCCCGAAGATATGGCTTCAGAAGTTCTCACTTTAGCTTCTCGATACTATGCCAAGCAAAATCAAGGCTACAAATTATCAGAACTCATTGAGGCAGGCGCAGAAGTTCATATTCCACCAAAATTGATTGAATTAGCTGTTCTTGAAGTTCAAGCAAAGCACCAACAAGAATTAGAACGGCAAAAAAAAACAAACAATCCCGTCAAATCTTTCTAACAATTGCTACATGTATGGGATTTGGGATCGCGATCGGTGCAATTGGAACCTACAATGACCTTACTTATTCTATTTCAAAACCATTAGAGGCTTGGGCGCAAGTTGAAAATCAATTACAAAGACGTACCGATCTTATTCCTTCGCTTGTTCTAGTTACTCAAACTTATGCTCGACACGAACAAGAAATTATTTCGCTTCTCGAACAATCTCATCAAGTGTATTTACAAGCCTATACTCAAGAGAAAAAATTGCAAGCGCTTGCATTAGTAGATAAAGCAATTAACAATTTTCAAAATTATGCGGCTACCAATTCTCATTTGCAAGCCAGTCAGCTATTTATCAATCTTCAGTATGAAATAGCGGGAACTGAAAATCGCATTGCAATAGAAAGAATGCGCTATAATCAGGCGACAAATGCTTATAACCAACAACTTCAGCAATTTCCTAATGTTGTGTTCGCTAAGGTTTTTGCATTTAAGCCAATGCCTTTTTATGAGTCGAGCGATCGCAATATCGAACAGTAAATTTAAAGGATTTAGAAATAAACAATTTTAAAAACTGTTCGGGTTGTGAGGAGTGCTTAAGTTTAATATTCATGAGAAATTTGTAGTATTTTTAGCAGTTTTAGCTATTTTAAAGCTATTACGTATTTGTCTGATTTATTAGATCGAATTAAAGCGATTAATCGATAAATTTATTTTTTGAAGTTATTATTTAAGGATGAAAAGCTTTTTAAAATTATTATAAACAATTTTATGAATAAAATAATTATTTTTTATTAATTTTGGATTAGCAAGTTCCAATCTTTTATCAACTATAAGGAGATTAATTCATGAAATGACATTAGACATCTCCGAAATAGAAATAATTTTGATAAAATTCTCATAACAATGAATTTTGCTAATCCTAAATGAGTTCTGTATTAAAATATATTAATCAAAATCCTCAAGAAGCACAAAGGCTAGTTGGTT
>JAAUUT010000249.1 GCA_012031035.1 Candidatus Altimarinota bacterium
TTCGGAGAGTGACAGAAGAGAGATAACTGGTCGCTGAAGAAGGTTATTATTTCCCCATTCCTCCTAAGCTGGGCATACAATTACCCTTAACAAAAAAATAGGAAATGCAGTTTCTTGAGCTAAGATTTTTTATACCCCCAAGGGAATTCGAATCCCTGTCGCCTCCGTGAAAGGGAGGTGTCCTAGGCCACTAGACGATGGGGGCTTGTTATTTACGCCTTTATAAATTTAGCGAATCTTTAAAAGATTGTCAACTATAACTAATGAATTCCTCTACGCCATTGCGATAAGCGTTGTTGGGCTTGAGGATCGAGCGAGTTGAATAAAAAACGACCCTGGGGTTGTTTTTTGGGTCGATGTTGTCTTTTGATGCGAACTGATACTATTTCAACTTCTGAAGCCAGACGTTGCGCTGAGAGCCATTCTGCCCCATATCCTAGGGCTGTCAAACATTGCGCTCTATCTGAGGTAGCAACGATTAAGCGAGAATTTAATGCCGAATTGTTACGATTAAAAGAAGCACAGATTTTTTCTATATAGGTATCTGCTGTTTGAGCAAAAGCTGTAAAGTAAACTGATAGAGAAGGCGTATAGTCTTCTTGATAAGCAGGGGTTGTCTGGTAATGAGAATCAAAAACCACTTGTGTTGTCAGTCCTTCAACAGAAGTGTAATTGATGAGCGCTTCTACTAATTCCTGACGTGCTGCTTCTAATCCATCGCGATCGCGGGTCTTTTTTAGAGAAGACCAAGCGCCAATGATATTATAACCATCAACAAGTAATAAAGAACCAGAAGTTGCAGCAGTCATTTTGGTTAGAGAAAGCTTTGTTCATAATATGTAATAATAGCCCTTCCCAATCTTAACAAAAATTTATGCTTTTTACTCGTTAGATTGCAAAAGTCTTTTTTTAAGCGATTGTGCCTCTGTGCGAGCAACGACCTTTCCAGCTTCTAGCAGAAAAGCACCGTCGCAATAATCTAATTCATCCAAGCGATGCGTGACCCATAATGCCGTCAAACCCCTACTTTTGACGAGATTTTGGACTTGGGCGACTAATTCTAATTGAGTATCGGCATCGAGCAAAGCAGTCGGTTCGTCTAGTAAAAGCACCTCGCAATGACGTGCAATCTCGCCGGCAATGGCAATACGCTGTTTCTGTCCGCCACTGAGCGCATAGATTGGTCGTCTCTCAAAATCGAGCAAATTTATAGCATTTAACGCTTCTTTGACTCTAGAGCGAACTTCAATCGGCGAAAGGTTTTCTTTGACTAACCCAAATGCCACATCTGCGCCGACTGTAGGCATAACTAACTGATGGTCGGGATTTTGAAAAACAAAACCGACGGGTTGAGCGATTTTAATTTCTCCACTTTGAGGCGTTAATATGCCAGCTAACAATCTTAGCAAAGTAGATTTGCCGCTTCCATTCGTCCCCAACAACATCCAAAATTCGCCCTTGGGAACTTCTAGGGAACAAGATTGCAATACGGGATCGTCTTGATGCCAACTAAAGTTTAAATCTTTGACTTGAATAGCAGATTGTATAGAGTTCATCAATATTTTTTGCTCTAAAAAATAAAATCCTCTCAATCTGGTTTAGAGGGAGAGGAGATTAAACGATCGTTAACCATTATTTAATTAACGACGAGAAGAAAGCGTCATTACAATTCGCAGCACGTACCAGAATAGCAGAGCAACCGAGGCAAACAGTTCTAGGGAAGCTGCAACGTATTGATGGGGGGCAAAATGATTCATCACTTTTGAGGTATCGTATAGAATCGCTGCTGACGCAAAAATTACCATTACAACTGAGAAGACAAGACCCAGGGTAAAACCAAAGATAATACTGCAAATAATTAGACCTAGCGCTACAAAGCTCCCAATCGTTAAGATCGAGCCTAAAAAAGTAAAATCTTTTTGGGTAGTGAAGGCAATAGTTGTTAGTCCCCCAAAGAGTAAGAGCGTCAAAATTCCTGCCGTGGGAATGACGCTAGGATCTGATAAATAAGCAGCAACGAACAACAGCGGCGCAAAAATAAGTGCTTCGCCAATAACATAAATTCCAAGTCCGACATATTGAGTTTCTACGGAATCTGCTTTGGCGGTTAACTCTCTAGCTAACCAACCGAGAACAGCAAAACCTCCTAAAATTGCTAACCAACTAAATCGACTCGACAGTACAAAATTTGTCAAGGCGGCAGCAATTCCTGTTTGAAAAAGCAGAAATTCTAGGGCAATAAAAGCACCGACTGCTCCGGCAAGGTGTGTATAGGTTCGCTGAATAAATTTGGCTCTTTCGCTGGGTGGCGTTTGTGCAACAGTAAGCATAGTATTTTTCTGAAAGATAAAAGTTACATCAAGCTTTAGGAAGGCTTACAAAAAATACTTCTCAGTTTTTTCTAAACAACCTAAGTTGCTAATTACTAGCCTAAAGTTGCTCGACCATTCTAGCTTCAGTGTTTTTGCCGAAAAATTTTCAAAGCCTTTAAGCAATCGGTGCTTTTACCGAGTCTCTATTCTAGCTCTCAGAGAGAGTAAAGAAACCAGGAACTCGTCCGGCGGCAGCGGCACTATCTTTCTCGGAGACAATGACCGCACTGATTTGATCGCTCAAAAGCGCAACTTTTTTTTCTGTCTGCTTTTCACACGTTAATTCAATGAGTTCGGGATTAGAAGCCTTCATCGCTGAGGTAATTTTTTGATAGAGTGCTTCTGCATCAGCCGCCTCTTTGCGCTGGACGGAAACGGGAATGGGTGTAAACTTCAGGGTTAAATCGATGGTGTACATGATTAAGCGCGTCCTCGAAATAAAAATTTCTCTCCTATTTGATTATCTGGTACAAACTTATCGATCGCCCAATCGGAGAGACAAAACAAATTTTAGCTTTTGTTAACGATCGCACTAGCAAACTCAGAATGTTTCTATTAATATAGTGTAAGTTAAGAAAAGTAAACATTTCTCACATTTCGCCTAACATTCTGCATATTCATAGAAGTAAAGCGAAACAAAAAGACACAAAACCCCCGTACTCATAAACAAATAGGAGAATTGCGCAATGACCATAGCAATGGGACGCGCGTCAGCACAAAGAGGATGGTTTGATGTCCTCGACGACTGGCTAAAGCGCGATCGATTCGTATTCATCGGCTGGTCGGGTTTACTACTATTCCCCTGTGCCTTCC
>JAAUUT010000125.1 GCA_012031035.1 Candidatus Altimarinota bacterium
TAAAATTCTCTCATGCAATCGCATGAGGGAATTTCTCTGAAGAAATAACGAGCGCGATCGCTTACAGTACAATAGTTACAAAAATTAGAAATGGCAAAGGGTTTCGGAGAGTGATAGAAGAGGGTTAGGTAACGCGGCTAAAGCAATGGATAAGTAAGACCAATGTGCTAAAAGATAAGCGATCGCAGACTGGAAATGTTGGGTAGACCGAGGTTATGAATTTAACGAGGATTAATGCGATCGCCATCAAATCCTTATGGGTTTCAGTTCGCTATTGTGCCACTGATGCTGAAACCGTTCGATCGCAAAAGGTCTAATAACAAACCGTGGCGGCGTTCCTTCTTTGACATCAATTCGTATAAATGAATAGGGACGGCGCTTTTTCGATCCGTGACCGTTACGTCCGACAAATAACTCAGACCGCGCGACTAATTGCGTCTTTCTTTCCCCATCATCTTCAAAAAATGTTTCCGTTAGATCGGGGCCTTCCTGACGCTGGCGGCGCAAGCTATAACCGCTTCCCCCACAAACAATATAATTAAGGTTAGAGTCAGCGTGTCCGGTGTCGAGAGTGCGGATATATTCGAGACAATGAGCGTGACCGTTTAAAATTAGATCGACGATGGGACGATCTCCTGGAAGCGAACCAAGCGCAGTTGCAACATTATCTAATACTCGCCGCAAATGACGACGAACAGCTATGGTTTGAGCGAGATCCCATTTAGTTGCTTCAGTAACGTAGGGAGGATGATGGAGAAAAATAATTCGTCCCCTTACCTCAGAGGTATTCCAAGATTCGATCAATTTCTCTTGCAACCAGTCGAGTTGTTCTTGGTCGAGTGCGGGAACTTTCCGCATCTTCAACTGCGTGCGGATATCGAGCGTTATTTCGTCGATTTGTTCTAGTTTGGCTTTTATGTCGTGAAGTTGCTCGTCTTCGTCTGGATTATCGGGGTTAAGGCGATCGGCTTGTTGCAACAACTGTCGTTTTTTCTTTTTCTAATTGCTCCTCGGTGTTCTCTAATGAACGACGATGCGCCTCTCCTTCCGGCGTATTAGGAATTGGTTGAGGTGCGTTAAAGGTATTTGAGTCTAAGGCAAAAAAGTCAATTCCACCATAACGAAACGTATAGTATCGATTAGGCAGACGGGTGAACTGTCCGGGTTGATAGCGCAAGCAGTAACCCGTATCGGTTTTCGCGTTGTAGTGTCGGTCGATGTGTTCGATTAACGCTTCTTTATTGTTTAATCCGTCTAAACAATCCAAAAATGCCCGCGCGTAAGCTTTTCCTTGATAAGAACCGTGCCATCCCACATCAAAATCTAACTTGAATTTGATTAATCGACGCAATGGTAAAGTTAATCCGGCGAATAATCCTTCAATTAAAGCTAAATCGTAGTAGTCGTGATTGCCCAGAACCGTAAACATCGGCTTTTTGAAGACCATGCGATCGTAGGCAATTTTTTCGGGCGATCGCCGCCAATTAAAAGTTCTTTATAAGGTTTAATAAAGTTAGCACGATAAAATTCGCTCGAACCGACTAAATAAACGACATCTCCCATATGCAAGACAAAACGACAAGCGTCTAAATGCGGAATCATTTGCTGGGCGACCTGTCGTTGAGGATTGTTTCTTTCCTCTCCGGTTCCGGTATCGCCAATAACTAAAAAAGAAAACTCAGCATTTTCGCTATTCCCATCATCGACGACCAATCGTGTGCGATCGATTCCGCGTTCGATAAATTCAGGTGCATTCCATCGCACCCGTTGTTTCATTTTTTGGATTTTAACTGGGATTGGCGGGTCGGATACGAATTGCATCGATAAAATAATTAGTAAGTATATTTTGGTTATCGATTATCTTTTACTGTATGCTCAAATTTCTCGATCGCAACAGGTTTAGATAGTGTTTGGTTTAGTATTAGGTCTGATGTTGGATTGTAACTTATCCACGCGATCGCGCTCCCTAAAAAAGCAACGGTCGCAACAACCGAAGTCCCTGCTAACAAGCGAACTTGAGAACGCAGGCGTTTTACTTCTGGGTTGGGATTGAGTGTGGTTGGTTCTATGGGTAAATTCTCTCGTACATAGGCAAGTTCTTTTTTTGCTTGCACTTTTTTAAATGATACTTGCGAGTGCAACCAAGTGGCGAGCAGTTTGGGACAGTTTTTTTGAAACCATCGCAGCGCAACGATGCTGAAGACGGGTTTAGAGACTTTTGCGATCGCTTTCATCATTTTATTAAGCGAACGATGAGGAATTTTTTTATCGATCAAATTGACCGAACCAATGTCATAGAGACAATTTATAATCAGTTTTGCCGTGGTTTCTTCGTTGCGTACTAGATGTTCTAACAAAAGTAGTACATCTCGCATACGTTCAGCTTCAATATACTTTTTCGACCATCTTTCCATACACTTTAATTAGGCTTCTATACCCTGCTGAGTTAAGATGTCTTTGGCTCGAATAACCTCTTCCCTCGTTCCTTCCAACATGACTTTATATTCAGAAGTCATAGATTCCGCATCCTTCTGGGGTACATTTCTGGCTGAGATCGCCCCAATCGCACCCATTCCTGCTGCCCCGATAATAGCCCCGGCAACCAGTCCGATTAAAGGATTGAGATCGCCATTAATCGCGCTAGAGGGTAAGTAGTTAGCTAGGATAAAGAGCGAACAGCCAATCAGTCCGCCAAAAACAGCACCTGCGATCGCGCCTCCTTTTGCTCCTTCTTTTACTTGAGACTCGGCAATTCCGTGCATTGGATCGATAATTGCTTCTTCTTGCGATAGTCGCTCTTCTTGGAAACCAGCCTCGCTTAAGATCTTTAAAGCTGCTTGTGCCTCTTGTTCGCTCATAAATTTCGCGATCGTGTATTGCGTTAATTCTTTATTTTCTTGAATAGTCATATTTTTTAAGGTATTAAAACAACTTTCAGCAAAAATTGTTAATTTTAATTATCAATCGATTTTATCAATACTCAAGTCAACTTTTTCTCTACTAAAAGTGTCGTTTGTAAAAATTAAAGCTCAAACTTTAGACTTAAATAAGTTATCCAATTTGGTCACTGGTAACTGACCACTGTAATCCCCCTCTTCCTAAAGAAACAAATTTTTAATAAGACATTTATCCAAAGATTGACAATAGAAGCAATTGAATAAATGCAAACAAGAGTCTTTCAATAGGCACAAGAAATTGAAAAATAACTTTATGCCTCCAGAACGATTTAGCTAATTTGTAGGCGTGTTAGCTTGACAAATGTAAGAAACATCTTCTTTTTCAACTAAACCAAAATTTAATAAGAGGAGAACACTAATTATGGTTTCTACGATTCCAGATCAAAAAAGAATGGCGATCGCAGAAAAACTTGCGAGCATAAAAGCTGTACAAGAATTTTTAATTTCTAACGAACAGCAATTGTTGCAACAAGGACTCGATAGCGAAATTGGCGATCGCTTCAGAAAAATGCTAGAAGATGACCAAAAAAACTTGGGTATTATCGACACTGTTATCACTCAGTATGGCATCCAATCTCAGCCAAAAGAGACGGTTACTCAAATGATTGAGCAAGCCAAAAAAATGATGCAGGGTTCCGAAATCAGCTTATATGAAAAAGTAGTTCAACACGAACTGCTCAAGCACGGACAAACGATGTCTGGTTTGCTCATTCACAAAGCTGCTCAAGTCGTAGGTGCAGACATCGAAGCTGCTATCACTCCTCTTAATACCGTTAACTTTGAAAACCGCGCTCATCAAGAGCAACTCAAAGGTATCCTAGAAATCCTCGGAACTCGCGAACTGACGGGCAAAGATCCCGACCAAGGCGTTTGGGGACGAGTTCAAGATGCAATGGCTGCTTTAAGTGGTGTATTCGGCAGTGCTGTCACTCAAAGTTCTGATAAGTCGGATATGAACATCCAAGATGTCATCCGCATGGATCACCAAAAAGCGAAAACCATCATGGCTGATATGGAAGGCAGTCAAGATCCTCAAAAGATTCGAGAGTTGTTTGCACAACTGTATACCGACCTGATGGTTCACTCTGAAGCAGAAGAACAAGTGGTATATCCTGCGGTACGTTCTTTCTACGGCGAAAGTGACACCCAAGAACTCTATGACGAGCAAGCAGAACTCAAAGTACTTCTTGAAGAGATGAAATCTCTCGATCCTATGTCGTCTCAGTTTAAAGACAGACTCGGACAAGTACACGACATGGTTAACCACCACACTCGTCAAGAGGAAAATTCGATGTTTACTGCTATTCGCAACAACTGTTCTAGCGACCAAAGCGAGCAATTAGCAACTCGTTTCAAGGAAGCGAAAAAGCAGCTACAAACCCAAATGCAAAGTCAAATGCAAAACAAATAGTAACCTAAGTTGCTAGTTAACTCTATATGCAACTTTTTCTTAGCTCCTCTTAAATGAGGGGGAATTAAAAACAGATGAGCTATAGCAGGGAGATAAAAATATTCCCTGCTTTTTGTTGTTATGAATGAATTCATTGACTCGGTGTGTTAGAAAGAACCTAGTATTTATCACTGAAGTAATAACTATTTAATTCCTTATTTGAATCTCACGATAGGGGAAAAATATTTCTTTTTATTATTAAATAAAAAAACAAAAAGATACATCAAGAATCAAGTAATTTATGAAAGCATTAAAACCTCGGTTTAACAGAGAACAAAGAGTCAACTTTTTAGGGGGCTGTGGAACGATTAAAACTTACCAACCAGAATCTGGAACTTGGCTTTATCTTATAGAAATGGAAATGGGCCCAGAACCAGACGTGGGCAGAATTGGTAATGAAACTAGGATTTTTTTACCTGAAGCAGATATTAATTACTGAATCGCACTAACAGCAAGTAATTGGGTTTTGTTTTGTCGTTCCACATCGTGCATCTAAATGTAGCTTGTTTGAAGATGGGATTGCTTTTTGATTATTCTCTCGATTTCAAAACTATTGACTTTCGTCAGTCTCCCGAACTTTATCGAGTTGGAAAAGGCGAACAGGGAGTATTATTGGTCGAACCATATAAATCCGAAATTCTTCCCTACTGGCGTTTTAAAACACCAGAGATTGCTAAAGAATCCAGCATAAAAATTTATCAAATATTTCTTGAATATTTAGAAATAGATGATTTTGTTGGGGCTGATATGGCTCGAAAATTTCTACAAATGGGGTATACTCGCTCTCGTCGCTATGCCAATCACAAAAGCGGGAAAAAATATTGCAGCAATCCTCAAAAATTCTCCTCTAAAGCTCAAGAAATACAAGCCAGAAAAGAAATTTTACCTTACGAGATAGATACAATTAAAGCTCTCTCGGCAGAGATTTTTAAAGAAAAATGGGTGCAAGCTAAAACTCATCCAAAATATTTACAGTTACTTGCTAGACACAAACAGATGTATGAAAATTAAGTAAGTTAATGCGAGTTACAGGAAAACCAGTCACTATTTAAGTAAAAACGCTATCTATCTAAAGACAGAAATTTAAAGGTGAAATTCACTAAAAAAGTTTCTAAACTAAAGGTTACAATATAATCGCGCTTCAGCAAAAGGTAAAAGTAATTGGCTCGACGAGCATTTGCCTTGCTGTTGACGGTCGTTACTTGGCTCCATAGCCTATTAACGGTAATTATTACAATTATAATGTTGTCCTATCGTACCGAACAAACCTGAAAAGAGATCGATCGCCATCGAGAGTTCGCTACAGATTGTGACTGAGTGGAGGAGTGAAAGCAGGAGATAATTTTTATATCGGGGATAGATAATATGGATGTCGAGGAAAATCTCAATCAATCTGTCACGGGAAATCAACTTTTAGCCATTGCTTTCTCAAATAAAAATGTATCGGAGCGAGCTATACAAACCGAGATTCCGTCCGACGAACAAAGCGAATCTAATCATGAAAGCTTATTGTTCTTTTCTACGAGTTTATTCGCGATCGCAACGGTTGGAACTCTCGCTATATTAGCGATTGTGGGTAAGCGACTAAGATGGAGAAAAACGCTTGATTCTCCAAAAATCGCTTTGAAAACAAACCATTCTCAGTTTTCTTGCGAAAAGTGTCGTTTTTTTAACAATAATCCCTATATTAAGTGTGCCCTACACCCTTCCACCGTTCTGACCGCTCAAGCAAAAGATTGCACTGATTATTCTCCCCCTTCTGAAAAATAATTGTTTTTCTGGCAAGGCTAAATCGATAAAGATGTCAAGAGCCTTTACAAGAAATTTGCAAAACTTTGATGTAATTATCGAATTAATTAGTCGATCGCGCTTAAAATAGAAGTAACGACTGTCAAGGAGGATGTAGACAGTGAAACCAATTGCCGATACGGATAAAATTTGTGCAGAACTCGAACAACTCGATCGCGTCGATACGGTCACAGGCGCAATCTATCGCAAACAAGCACAAGAAATTTTAGCGGATACGTCCATTGCTTTGAAAATAAGGCAGGCAATCGCCGATCTTCTTTTCCAAGCCAATCGACGACTAGGAACTGCAACAACTGGAAACGAAGATAGTTATTAAAATTATCGAGATCGCACAATTGCGTTATCCTTCGGGATTATCGAGATAATTTTTATTTTCCTATTAAAAAGGCGATCGCAATACAAATGCGATCGCTTTTTTAACTCAAAAAATTTACGGTGGAAGGTTAAATTAAGCAATAAAAACTGCTAATAAGCTCAGTCCGGCATTAATTAAATAGAAAGCGCCGACGATTTGAGTTTCCGACCAGCCACTGAGTTCTAAATGATGGTGTATGGGAGCCATTTTTAATAATCGTTTTCCTTTACCATCAGGGCCTTTAGTCGCTTTGTAATAACTTACCTGGGCGATGACCGAGAGAGATTCGAGCAAAAAAATCCCGCTAACGATTAACAGTCCCCACAGATTGTTAGTGAGAATCGCCACGGCTGCCAGTGCCCCTCCTAATGCTAGAGAACCCGTATCCCCCATAAAAACTTTGGCGGGATTGTGGTTGTGGACGACAAACCCCAAACAACCCCCACTCATGCAGACGCAGAAGATTGCCAAAGCAATAGAAGTTGGCGCAGCAAGGGCTGCTAATCCCAGAAAAGCGACCGCGCTAGTTCCGGCAGCAAGTCCGTCAACGCCATCAGTCAGGTTGGTAGCATTGCTTTCAGCGACCATAGAAAATCCCGCTAGCGGCCAAAACAGTAATCCTAATGGCAAAATGAGATTGCCGGGAAAAACTAGGTTAGTAATTGTAGCGGGTTGAGTCCACAGCGCCCACAGACAAAAGAGAACGGCGATACTAATTTGTAACGTTAGTTTCATTCGTGGAGAAATGCCTTTATTAGACCTCTGCCGCAAGATTTGCCAATCGTCATACCAACCAATCGCTAAATGAGCGAGGGTAACGCAAGAGACTGCGATCGCTTCTCGATTAAATCCTGACCAGACAACGGCAACGACGACCGCCACGGGGACGAAAAATATCCCTCCCATCGTCGGCGTTCCCGCTTTTTTGAGGTGGGTTTGCGGCCCATCTTCTTGGATGATTTGACCCGCTTTTAGCGATCGCAATAGGGGAACGATAGCATAGCCGAGTGCTGCCGCGAGCGCGGCGCAGATTCCCAAAGGAAACAGCATCTTAAAGCTGCCTGCGGGAAACTGACCTGTTACTTGCGCAAAGGCGATCGCTAACAAAAATAATAAAACAGCCAGCAAGATTAATAGACTCGTTCCTGACGGCTTGTTTAGGGATGGTAAAGATACTTTTGCGTCCACAACTAACTCACACCCATAACACTAAAAAATAATTCAAAGCCAATAAGACGAATGAGAATTAGTCTTCGTCGAGATCCAAATCGAGCGAATCGTCATCATCGTCATAAAGATCGTCATCGATCTCCATTAACCCAGTAATGTCTAATTCCTCATCTGAAGAGATTTCTTGCGTTTCTTCTACGACTTCGCGCTTAATCAAACGATTGGTAGCTTCTAACCAATCGATTAATGAAGAGTCCTTTTTAAGAGGAATGACCGCTGCGGGTTCGTAACGAGGTTCTTGACGTAATGAGGGATTGTGCATAGTTTATTGAATTAAGATTAATCTAGACATTCTGAGTTTAACAGGCAACACCTTAAATCAGTAATCAGTAATCAGTTATGGATGATGGACTGTTAACTATTAACCTCGATCCCATAGACGAAGAGCGGTTGAAGAAGTTCGCTATAAATGGAGATTCGAGATTAGGCATTGGTGACAAGTTAAGCAAAAGAGGCAGAAGTCACGATTTATGGGTAAAGGAAAGGAGATTAATCTAGAGCAGGTGGTTGGCGTTTGGGACGAGGGGCTTTAACGACTCCGAGAACGCGATTTTCTGGCGCAGTCCAATAAGCAATCAAATTGGCGTTCATACCCGTAAATAGCCCATATAAGATACAGCCCGCTCGTGTAAAGGGGAAATATTAGGGATTGCGGACTATTCTCAGGAGTTTACCCGGTTCTGGTGATTCCTTTGAGCTATTCCATAGAAGCTCATAGGGAACATCAAGTTGACTTAGATTACAATTTGCATCAAGACAGAGAAGATAATCATATAAAGCACTATCCTCTTTGAACTGAGAAAACTCAATAGGTTCAATTATAGAATTAGGATGAGTTAAATAAAAGTGATAAATCCAGGTATTACTCCCAGCAACTAAAGCCACTTTAGAATTATCTGAAATTCGCCTTTTAATTATGCTAATTCGCTTGTCTTTATAATGTTTGTTCCCATAGTACAATCGATCGTTACCAAAGTTAGTTTTAACCCAGATATTAGAGTTGAAAAAACTTTTAATAGATAGACCGCCAAATGGCTTAGATGAATTGAAGACACAGGAACTAATAAGAATAAAAATTGAAAGCATAATAACGATTTTATTTAACAGAGAGTGCTTTTCTTGATTAGTAATTGAATTTAGCAAAAAAGCAATACAAACCCCTGAAGACGTGAAAAATAGACACAGATATCGAGTATTCCATGGAGTCCAAGAAAGGGTGTAACAGACTATAAACATAAAACTTATTAGAGTCATACTCGTAGCTCTTAAAAAAGAGTTGCCTCTAAAAAGTGAAAAAAGAAGTGCAGGAATAACTAAACAAAAACCTCCAATTCCATACCAAGAATAATCTTCATGAGGTAATAAATCTATTGAAAACTGCCAAGGCTCTCCTCGAATATATCCCATTTTTCTATCGCCAAAAAATGGTTTAAATATTGTTTCATATAAATTTTCTAAATAATCATCTATAGCAATATTGAACTTTGCTTTTGCGATGTAATCAAAAGGGAATAAGTGAAAACTCTGGAAAAGATATCTAACTAAATTAGCTATGCCTCCTAATAGACCACTGGGTTGAGTAAATGTGTTATTTGTTAAGCCAGTCACATCATTTTGATTAGCATAATTATAAAAAAATAGCCAAAATTGAGACATGACTATAGCAGGTGATGTCAAAACAACAAAGTATAACCAATTGTGTTGGATAACCTCGAAAATTTTTAATATTCCATATTTTTTTAATTATTAAAAAGCCAAAAAATACTAAGTAAGGAAGAAAAAAAAACGGAAAATGTTGTCTTGGCGGAAGCTCCAAAGAATAATCCCAAAACGATTAATGATAAATCTTGAATATTTAATACTTTTAAAAAACTATAAGTTGCAAGCAAACAAAATACCGCAGCCGAAGCTGTAAATATATCATTTTTTGTTGAGGTAGCCTGAAAACAAAACTCAGGCATCCCAACAATAACCAGTGTGGCTGCTAAGCTAGTTTGTACAGAAGCAAAATTTCGAGATAGTGCATAAGTTCCTAATCCAATACTTAGATAGGCCAAAAAACTAAATAAGCCTACCCCGTAATCCGAATCAAATCTTAGAAAAGCATGAGTGAGTATGTCCGAACCAACGACGAACATAGACTGACGAAACGTTGTTACATTTTCTAGAAATAAGGATCTTTCTTGTTGAAACAGAAAAACTCTCGTTAAGTTATAGGTCATACTATCCCAATTAGAAGGAGGGATTATGGTTGCTAATAAGAACAAGTAAACCCAACAAATAAAAACAATTAAAGCAATCAACTTATGATTGAATAAAAAATTGTTTAATTGTAAAAAAAATAGATTTAAGTCTATTTTTATTTTGGCGATTAATAGCAAAAATATAATGACAAAAAATCCTTCGATTAAAAAAGAAAGACTCGAAATTTTTAGCAAAAAACAAACCTGAAAAATTACCGAGAATAGCATTAAAGCTATCATTATACCTAAAGATAATGTCTCTGAAATTTTACGAGAAGATCTATCGACAAATAAAACGCCTCCCAAACAAAACAAGAAGACTTCTAAAGTAACTATTACAGATGACATTCTCAGATCTCCTTTGCTTTCTTGACTATCATCATTTCTAACTGTTGAAACAATCGACTTGAACAGATAACACAACCGACGACCATAGACTAAAGGGTTTAATTAGCAGCGAGCTTTCGCGCGCTTGCTGCTACACAGGGATATATTCTTCGATAAACATATGGTTGTTTTTCCATCGATACGCTAAGTCGATAGGATTTTTGTCACTTAATGTTAAAAGATAAAATCCTTTAACCAAATAAGCAAAACTAAGCGGTATTAACAAGAGAAATAAAAAAATAATACTTTTCTTTACCCAATCTTAACCTTGGCGTGTTGCTAGAAATACCTTGTTTTCAAACCTACGATCGCCGATTAGACGGTGAGGTAAAAAATAGTAAGAAAAAGCTGACTTCTATTCAAATTAGTATTTGCGATTGCTTTCTGTCAATATTTTATTGTCGCTTAACTAATTTGCAACCTTACCTAAAGAAAAATAGAATATAAATATTGTAAAGTATAGGTTTTGGCTCACATTGTAATTGTAAAGTTAGTGTGATTTTATGTAACTTTATATACAAATAAACAATACCTCATTCGTAAGTACGATTTTTGCTTTTATAGAAAGTGTTAACATCCAGCTTCATTAGAAAAGTTTCATTTAGTTTTCATGAAACTTTCATAAATTTAGCCGAAATTGATAAAGCAATGTTAAGATTTACAAAAAAGAATTCTCGGTAGAAAAAGCTGTGAAAAGCCGAACAGATTTATCTATTTCAATAGTAACTCCAGTACATAATGGAGGCGATAACTTTCGGCAATACTTATCTAGCCTAAAGCAGTTCGCACCGCCAGAAACTGAGACTATCGTTGTCGCTGATGGCGATGAAGAATCGGGAAATTTAGCGCAAGCATATGGGATGCGCGTCCTGCAAATTCCAAGTGCCGGAGGCCCGGCCAAAGCTAGAAATTTAGGTGCTAAGGCAGCTAAAGGAGACATTCTATTTTTTTTGGATGCAGATGTGACTATTGCTGCTGAGACGATTGGGCAAGTGAATCGCATTTTCACTCAAGAACCCGATTTAGCTGCGTGTATCGGTTCTTACGACGATTCGCCAGGAGCAACAAATTTTTTGTCTCAGTATAAAAACTTGTTTCATCATTACATTCATCAGACGGGAAATGAAGAAGCCTCTACCTTTTGGGGAGCTTGTGGGGCGATTCGCCGCGATATTTTCTTAAAAAGCGGAGGTTTTGATGAAAGTTATCGACTCCCCTGCGTTGAAGATATCGAATTGGGCTACCGTCTCAAGCAAGCTGGATACAAAATTAAACTATATAAAAACATACAAGTTAAGCATCTCAAGCGATGGGGCATTATTTCTCTGTTGAGGGCTGAGGTTTTTTACCGAGCTATTCCTTGGACGGCTTTAATTTTACGCCATCGCCAGTTGAACAACGATTTAAACTTGCAATGGTCTAGTCGAATGAGCGTCTTGTTAGTCTATGCGTTAATAGCTGCTGTGGTAGGGTCCTGGTGGTGGTCTGGGGTACTCTGGATCGCTGTAGTTGCGATCGCGTTACTCTTAATAATTAACCATCCAGTTTACCAATTTTTTAACCGAAAGCGCGGTATAGTATTCGCGATCGCAACTATTCCCTGGCATTGGCTCTACTACTTATATAGCGGATTGGCATTTGCGATCGGGATTATTCGCCACGTATTTGACACAACTCAATCTAATCAAAACCCAAAAACGATAAGTAGCTAAACATGGAACATCATCCTGTCGTTATCATTGGAGCGGGCCCAGCAGGTTTAACTGCTGCTTACGAATTGATAAAAGAAGACATTCGTTCTCTCGTCCTAGAAGCTGACGATAAAGTCGGCGGAATTGCTCGTACTGAAGTGTATAAAGGCTATCGTTTCGATATTGGCGGACATCGCTTTTTTACCAAAGTCGGCGAAGTCGAACAAATATGGTATGAAATTCTCGAAGACGATTTTATTAAAGTTCCTCGCCTGTCGCGAATTTTTTATCAAGATAAGTTTTTTGACTATCCTCTTTCTTTCAAAAATACCCTATCAAATCTCGGTCCCATTGGCAGCGGATTAATACTCTGGAGCTACATAAAAGCAAAAGTACAGGCACTCATCAATCGCCCCGAACCGCAAACCTTTGAGGAGTGGGTAACTCACTGTTTTGGCGAACGTCTATATAAAACTTTTTTTAAGACTTATACCGAAAAAGTTTGGGGCATTCCCTGCAACAAAATTCAAGCAGAATGGGCAAAACAGCGCATTAAAGGAATGTCGCTCAAAGCAGCTATCATCAATCTTTTGTTTGGGAGATCCAACGCCAAAAGCTTGATTAAAGAATTTGATTACCCAATCTTGGGGCCGGGAATGATGTGGGAACGCGCCCAAGAAATAGTAGAAAGCAAAGGATCGGAAGTTCGTCTCAATACCAGAGTCATTCGCATCGAGAGAGAGGGCAACCACATCAAAAAAATTATCGCTCAGCACAAGGGAGAAATTCAAGAAATTACAGGCGATCGCTTTATTTCTAGTATGCCCGTGACTGCACTGCTACAGCGCCTAGAACCCGCACCGCCAGAAGAAGTCCTTCAGGCAGCGCGATCGCTTTCCTATCGAGATTTTCTCATCGTGGCATTAATTGTTGATGTAGAAGATTTGTTTCCCGATAACTGGATTTATATTCATAGTCCCGATGTCAAAGTCGGTCGCATCCAAAACTTTAAAAATTGGAGTCCGGCGATGGTTCCCGACCAAAGAAAGACTTGTTTGGGGATGGAATACTTCTGTAACGAAGGGGACGATATTTGGCAAATGTCAGAAGCAGAATTGCTCGATTTGGCAACGCGAGAACTCGATAAATTGGGTCTTGTCGATGCTAACAAGGTAGAAGACGGAACGGTCATTCGTCAGCGCAAAGCGTATCCCGTTTACGATCGCGATTATGCTCAACATTTAGAAGTCATCCGGTGTTACATCGAAACCTTTGATAATCTGCAAACGGTCGGGCGCAATGGGATGCACCGCTATAACAACCAAGACCACTCGATGCTAACGGCGATTCTAGCTGCTAAAAACATTTTGGGAGAACAACACGATCTTTGGGACGTAAATACCGAGCGATCGTATCATGAAGAGTTTACCCAAGAAGAGTGGCAGAAGCGACAGCAGGAGTTAAAGACAGCAGAAGTTTAAATTCAGTACGATTCGGGATTCAGAAAATGGAGCATTTATCTAGCCCGTTTGTGTCTGTTATCATTCCAGTTTTCAACGATCGCGATCGCTTGAAAATTTGTTTAGAAAGACTTGAAAATCAAACCTATCCTAACCATCTTTATGAAATTATTGTTGTCGATAATGCCTCAAATGATGGCGAGGAAGTGAAAGAAGTAGTCGCGCAGTTTAGTCAAGCTTTTGTAACTTATGAAAGCTTTCCCAGTTCTTTTGCCGCTCGCAACCAAGGAATATCTTTAGCGAAAGGAGACATTATTGCTTTTACTGATGCTGATTGTATTCCTGCAATTGATTGGATTGAAAAAGGTGTAAAAAATTTACTCTTCACGTTTAATTGTGGTTTGGTTGCCGGGAAAATTGAAGTGTTTTTCAAGGATTCCAATCGAGCGACCCCCGTAGAACTTTATGAAAGCATTACTGCTTTTCCTCAAAAAGAATTAATTGAAAAGTATAACTATGCAGCAACCGCCAATATTTTTACTTTTAAAAATGTCATTGAACGAGTGGGAAATTTCGATCCTCATTAAAATCGAGTGGCGATATCGAATGGGGACAACGAGTAGCTAAATTTGGCTATCAGCAGGTTTATGTCGATGAGATTTGCGTCGCTCATCCTGCTAGATCTTCTTTTGCTCAACTATTTAAAAGAACAGTGCGTTTAGCGGGTGGAATGTACGATTTGTACGACAAACAAAGTTCATCATGGCTAGAACGCAATAAAATGTATGTCAGAGAATTGGTTAAAAATTTGGTTCCTCCCGTCAATTTTTGGCTAAAAATTTTATTTAAATCTAACTTAAAGAACCTCAATCAAAAATTACAAGTTTGTTGGGTAATGTTTTTGGTTCGATATATCAGCGCAGGAGAAACGCTTAGGCTTAAACTTGGAGGAAGTTCGACTAGAGATTGAGAATTATCGATCGCGGAGCTAACTAATGAAGTCTTTATCTCAACCCTTTGTTTCAGTAATTATTCCAGTTTTTAACGATCGCGATCGCTTAAAAACTTGTTTGACATCTCTAGAAAAACAAAGCTATCCCAAGAATCTTTATGAAGTGATTGTTATCGATAATGGCTCGGATTCCCAACAAAATATTGCCGAAGTAATTGCTCAATTTAAGGGAGTTTTAGCTACTTATGAAAGTTGTCCTGGTTCTTATGCAGCTAGAAATAAAGGAATTGCTATAGCGAAAGGAGAAGTTATTGCTTTTACCGATGCTGATTGTATTCCCGCAGAGGATTGGATAGAAAAAGGCGTAAAAAATTTACTCGCAACCCCAAATTGTGGATTAGTTGTCGGTAAGATTGAAATTTTTTTTAAAAATACCAATCGACTAACACTTGTAGAACAGTATGAAAGCATCATGGCTTTTCAACAAAAAGAACATCTCGAAAAATATAAATATGGTTCTACAGCCAATGTTTTTACCTTTAAAAGTGTTCTCAATCGCGTCGGATTTTTTGATGCAAACTTAAAGTCTAACGGGGATTTTGAGTGGGGAAGGCGCGTTGCTGCTGCTGGCTATCAACAGGTTTATGCCGATGAGGTTTGTGTCGCTCATCCTGCGAGATATTCTTTTGCCCAATTATATAAAAGAACGGTGCGTTTAGCAGGTGGAATTTATGACGCACAAATTCAAAAATGCGATTCGTATATACAACGTAATAAACTATTTTTGAGAAGTGTTTTAGAAGATTTTGCCGCTCCCATCTTGTGTTTTCGTGAGATATTTTTTAATAATAATTTAAAGGGGTTTAGTCAAAAAATTACCATTTATTTAATTGAGTCTGCTGTCAGATATATCAGAGCCATGGAAAAAATTAGATTGAAGTTAGGAGGAGTTTCTATTAGAGGATAAAACTTCATAGGGCGAGCGACTTGATAACCGGTAAAAAAAACAGCCAAATACTGTTATGAAAATAGCTTTTATTGTCAATCAATTTCCAGTGTTATCGGAAACATTTATATTAAATCAAATTATTGGCTTGCTCGAACGAGGTCATGAAGTCGATATTTATGCCAACGAACGCGGTAATTTAGCTAAAATTCATCCATCTATAGAGCAATATAATCTTTTAGAACGTACCTATTATTTTCATACAATGCCAGAAAACTCGCTGTTGCAAGTAATGGGAGGAATTAGATTACTATTTGTAATTGGTTATAGAAATCCCTTTTTAGTTTTAAAAACACTTAATGTTTTTAAGTATGGCAGTCAAGCGCTTTCTTTAGGATTGCTTTATACAATTATTCCTTCCTTAAACAAATCTTACGACATCGTTCATTGTCAGTTTGGAACTCAAAGTTATCGAGGGATGTTATTTCGTAAGATTAATGCACCTAATGCAAAATTGATTACAACATTTCGAGGATACGATATTAGTGGTTTTGTACGCAAGAAGGGAACTCATATCTATAATCAATTATTTAAAACTGGAGACTTTTTTCTTGCAAACTGTGAATTTTTTCGCCAAAAAGCAATTCAAATTGGTTGCAATCCTAATAAAATACTCGTTCATCGATCGGGGTTGGATTGCAATCGCTTTATTTTCATCCCTCGTCATTTTCCCGATCGCGATCGCATTCGCATTGCAACAACGGGTCGCTTAGTTGAAAAAAAAGGAATAGAATACGTCATTCGCGCTGTTGCTAAACAGTTAAAAATTACGCCTAATCTCGAATACAATATCATCGGCGATGGCGAGTTAAAAGCAAACTTAAAGCAATTAATTGACGAATTAGAAATCGGTCAAACCGTTCATTTATTAGGATGGAAAAACGAACGAGAAATTATCGAAATCCTCAATAAAAACTCATATTTTATTGCTCCTAGTATCACCGCAAAAAATGGCGATCGCGACGCACCAATAACGTACTCAAAGAAGCAATGGCGATGGGGTTGCTGGTTATCAGTACCTATCACGGCGAATTCCAGAGTTAGTTGAGGATGGAGTTTCGGGGTTTTTAGTTCCCGAACGCGATGCAGACAGATCGCCGAAAAATTAAACTACATAATCG